>NZ_JATABF010000009.1:0-135244 GCF_036533715.1 Vibrio sp. M260121
GCATGTGTTAGGCCTGCCGCCAGCGTTCAATCTGAGCCATGATCAAACTCTTCAATTTAAGATTTTGTTCGGCTCAATGAATACTGAACATTACATAAGTAATGTTTGAATTGACTGTGCTGAATCTTTCGATTCAATGGTCACTTCGTATCATTGAAACCTAATTTGATACCGAAGTATCTAATTGGATTATCATCAACGAGTGCCCACACAGATTGATAGGTTCTTGTTTTTAAAGAGCACACTCTGAAGTTCTCTTCAAAGTGGACGGCCATTTTAGCGAGATAACTTATCGTGTCAAACACTTTTTTAAGTTATTTCTCTGTGAGTTACTTCCTAACTCACTGACCTTGTTATCTCGGCTTCGCTTTGTTTGCTTTCCCGTGACAACGGAGGCGCATTATAGGGAGTTCGTTTAGGAACACAACCCTATTTTTCAAAAAAACTTATCTTTTTAGTTTGTTCGTATAGAAAACAATCAAAACTCGATAAAAGTGCATCAAAAAGGGGGCTACCGCCCCCTAAACCTTGAACTTCGTCTCACTTTTCACTGCATTAGTGAAATTACTGGTGAGCGATAATTTGGTCGTTGTTCACAATCAGCTGTACTTTCTTATCTGGTAATATTTGACCAGCCAAGATTGATTTCGCTAATGGGTTCTCAACATTCTGTTGAATTGCACGTTTTAAAGGTCGCGCACCATAGACAGGATCGAAACCAACTTGAGCAATCAAATCGAGGGCTTTCTCGGATACCTCTAATTGATAACCTTTTTCTTCTAAGCGTTTCGCTAGACGCTCTAGCTGAATAGAAGCAATCGACTTAATGTGCTCTTGGCCAAGAGGATGGAAGACCACGCTTTCATCAACACGGTTTAAAAACTCTGGGCGGAAGTGCTTGCTAACCACATCCATTACTTCATTCTTAATACCTTGGTAATCCAACGTCGCAAAGTTCTCCTGGATACGAGCAGAACCCAAGTTCGAAGTCATGATCACTACAGTGTTACGGAAATCCACCGTTCTACCCTGACCATCAGTTAGCCGACCATCATCCAATACTTGCAGCAGAATATTGAACACATCTGGGTGTGCCTTCTCTACTTCATCTAATAGGATGACAGAATAAGGTTTACGGCGAACTGCTTCTGTTAAATAGCCACCTTCTTCATAGCCAACATAACCCGGAGGCGCACCAACCAATCTCGCCACAGAGTGTTTCTCCATGAACTCGGACATATCGATACGTACCATGGCGTCTTCACTATCAAACATGAAGCTCGCGAGTGTCTTACATAGTTCTGTTTTACCCACACCTGTTGGACCTAAGAATAAGAAGGAACCAATCGGTTTGTTTGGATCGGATAAGCCAGCTCGACTACGACGAATTGCGTTAGACACCACTTCAACCGCTTCTGCCTGACCAATCACGCGTTTGTGCAGAACCTCTTCCATGCGGAGCAGTTTTTCTTTTTCTGCTTCGAGCATTTTAGAAACGGGGATACCCGTTTGCTTAGAGAGTACCTCTGCAATCTCATTGTCCGTCACCTTGTTACGCAGCAGCGTCATCTCTTGCATTTCAGCTTGAGTAGCAAGATCGAGCTGTTTTTCAAGCTCAGGAATACGGCCATATTGCAGTTCCGACATGCGGTTTAGATCACCAGCTCGGCGTGCAAAGTCCATATCCATTCGGGCTTGCTCTAACTCACTTTTAATATGTTGAGTGCCAGATAGTGCTGCTTTTTCTGCATTCCACACTTCTTCTAGCTCTGCATATTCACGTTCTTTCTCGTTCAACTCGTCGTTAAGTACGTCCAAGCGTTTTTCACTTGCTTCATCATGCTCGTTACTCAGTGCTTGCTGTTCGATCTTAAGCTGAATGATTTTACGTTCGAGTTTATCGAGCGATTCTGGTTTAGAGTCGATCTGTAGACGAATACTAGAAGCGGCTTCATCAATAAGGTCGATCGCTTTATCAGGCAACTGACGATCCGAAACATAGCGATGCGACAAACTTGCCGCTGCCACGATCGCTGGGTCGGTAATCTCTACATGATGGTGAAGCTCATAACGCTCTTTCAAACCACGAAGAATGGCAATCGTGTCTTCAACCGTTGGTTCATCCACCAGCACTTTTTGGAAACGACGCTCAAGTGCCGCATCTTTCTCTATATATTGGCGGTATTCATCCAATGTAGTTGCGCCAACACAGTGGAGCTCACCACGAGCCAATGCTGGTTTTAGCATGTTACCGGCATCCATTGAGCCTTCACCCTTACCCGCGCCAACCATGGTATGAAGCTCATCAATAAACAGAATGACGTTGCCTTCTTCTTTGGCTAGCTCATTCAATACCGACTTCAAACGCTCTTCAAATTCACCACGGTATTTTGCACCTGCAACAAGTGCGCCCATATCTAACGAAAGTACGCGGCGGCCACGTAGCCCCTCTGGTACTTCATTATTAATGATGCGTTGAGCCAAACCTTCAACGATAGCGGTTTTACCCACACCGGGTTCACCAATGATCACAGGGTTGTTTTTAGTACGGCGCTGCAATACTTGGATGGTACGGCGAATTTCATCATCACGGCCGATAACAGGATCTAACTTACCCTGCTCTGCGCGTTCTGTTAGGTCTATGGTGAACTTTTCCAATGCTTGGCGTAGTTCTTCCGCGTTCGGGTCATTGACCTTTTGACCACCTCTGATCTTTTCGATCGCTTGGCTAACTTTCTGCTCGGTCAAGCCCATCTCTTTTAATAGCTGACCAAGTGGGCCACGGTCTTCTAATGCTGCAAGCAAAAAGACTTCGGAAGAGATGTAGGAGTCCTGACGCTTTTGAGCCACTTTGTCGCACAAATTGAAAACTGTCCCCATAGAGCTAGACAGCTGAACATCACCGCCGATGCCACTTACTTTAGGCAGCCGGTCTAACATTTCGCTCAATTTAGAGCGTAGATGAGTCACGTCAACATCTAACATGGTTAGCAGTGGACGAATTGGGCTACCGTTCTGATCAAGCAATGCCACCATTAGGTGCACAGGTTCGATATATTGATGATCGCGCCCTAACGCTAGTGACTGAGCATCAGAGATAGCGATTTGAAACTTACTTGTGAATCTATCAAGACGCATATCTTTCTTCCTAACCTCAACTTAAGAAAATTCTTTTGACAGTTAGAAAGATGGATACGCAGAGCGGGAATTTCAAGGGAGTGAATTAATAAAGATAGCTTTGCAAAAATGAAGCTATGCATCTCAACACTTTTGCGTTGTAGTGATCAGTCCTCAATCCAAATAAAAGTGGCTTGTCGACCTGTCACACCATCACGGCGGTAGGAATAAAAGTCATTTTTGTCTTGGAAAGTACACAGGCCAGAGTCAAATACTTGAGTGACACCAAGTTTGTTGAGACGTTGAGTTGCAAGCTTAGACATATCCGCCAGCCACTTCCCTTCAATATCACGAGGTGTAAAGGCTTGATGAGCTTGTGAATCAAAATCCACAAAGGCTTGCAGAACATCTTCACCGACTTCAAATGCTTGAGGGCCAATTGCTGGACCAAGCCACGCCATTACCTCTCCAGAAAACAACTCTAATGCATTTTCAACAATGCCATTTGCTAAGCCGCGCCAACCAGCATGAACAGCCGCTACTTGGGTACCTTGCGTATTGGTTAATAGAACAGGCAAACAATCCGCCGTCATGGCCGAACAAACAACCTGACTTGAAGAGGTAAACACACCATCCGCATTCAGTACTTGCTTTGTAGGAGCGCTTGCTTGAGCTACCACTGTAGAATGGGTTTGGTTCAACCAGATTGGCGCACTAGGCATCTTTGCTTGTTGCGCCAACCAGTCACGGTTCTTTTCTACGATGGACAAGTCATCCCCTACATGCGCACCCAAATTTAGCCCTTGATAAGGCGCCGTCGAAAAGCCACCGACTCTGGTAGAGGCGAAGGCTTTTACGTTTTTTGGTGCTGGCCAGTTAGGAATAATTGTCTTCATATTAGAACTCGTCAGGTAGACCGAACTCTTCTGTATCTTTACGCAGCGCTTCTGTCATTTCTACCATGTCGTCAGGCACTGGAGCGTGGAATTCTAGCTCTTCACCAGTAACAGGGTGTTCAAAACGAAGCATTACCGCGTGCAGAGCTTGGCGGTCAAAGCCACGGATCATTTCCGTTAACTCTTGTGATGCGCCAGTTGGGATACGAGCACGACCACCGTAAGCAGTATCACCTAATAGTGGATGCTGTAGGTAAGACATGTGTACACGGATTTGGTGTGTACGGCCCGTTTCTAGACGCAAACGAATACGTGTATGCTCACGGAAATGTTCTGCCACACGGTAGTGAGTAACAGCATGTTTACCCATTGGGGCAACCGCCATTAGCGTACGTTTAGTAGAGTGACGACCAATTGGTTTATCTACTTTACCGCCCGCCGTCATACGACCGATTGCAATCGCTTCGTACTCACGAGTGATGTTACGTTTTTGCAGCGCGCGTACTAGACGAGTTTGTGCCGGAACAGTTTTCGCGACCACCATTAGACCTGTAGTGTCCTTATCCAGACGGTGCACGATACCTGCACGAGGTACTTCTGCGATATCTGGGTAGTGATGCAGCAATGCGTTTAGTACTGTGCCGTCTGGCGTACCCGCGCCAGGGTGTACTACAAAATCACGAGGCTTGTTGATTACGATGATGTCTTCATCTTCGTAGACGATATCTAGCGGGATATCTTGTGCTTCCCAGCGTTCTTCATCTTCCAGCTCGGCTTGCAAGGTAATTTCCTCGCCACCCATTACTTTGGTGCGAGGTTTAGTGACAACTTCACCATTCACTTGTACTTTCCCTGCAAGCAACCACTCTTTCAAGCGAGAGCGAGAGAAGTCCGCGAATAATTCGGCGATAGCTTGGTCTAAACGTTGACCTAATTGGCTATCTTTTACGGTGTTGGTTAAAACAATCTGCTGAGCCATATCGAACTTTTTTAAAAACTGTGAGACTAATGCTCACGACTGTGGAAAAATAGACTATTACGTCATTGTATCTGTTACTGGAAAGAAAGTAACGGCAGCTTAAGAAATATTTAGATTCAAGGAACAGACTCCTGATATGAAACATCAGACTTTAACAGGCCTTTTAGCGGTATCCCTTCTGTTTGGCTGTGCAAGCAAAGAAGAAATCGTTCCTGATGTGCCACCTTCTGAACTGTATGCAGACGCTCAAACTTCTCTGCAAAGCGGTAACTGGCTTTCTGCCATCGAGAAATTAGAAGCTTTGGATTCGCGTTACCCGTTTGGTGCCTACTCTGAGCAGGTACAACTTGACCTTATCTACGCGTACTACAAAAACGATGACCTAGCATTAGGTCTGGCAACGATCTCTCGCTTTATGCGTTTGAACCCAACTCACGAAAAAATGGACTGGGTTTTGTACATGCGTGGTTTGAGCCACATGGCGCAAGACCGTAACTTCATGCATGACTTGTTCAATGTTGATCGTAGTGACCGTGATCCGGAGCCAGTGAAGAAAGCATTTGATGACTTCAAAAAACTGCTAGAGCGTTACCCAAACAGTCCATATGCGGAAGATTCACAGAAACGTATGGTGGCGCTAAAGAACCGTCTTGCAAACTACGATCTAGCGACGGCAGACTTCTACTTGCGTCGTGAAGCTTGGATTGCAGCGATCAACCGTTCTCAAGAGCTTCAAAAAGCGTTCCCTGATACAGAAGCAGCGCGCAAATCACTTGAGATTCAGTTAGAAGCCTACAAGCAATTGAAACTGGATGACGCCGTTGCAAGAACGGAAGAGCTTATCAAGCTTAACCCAGCAAACTAATCCTAAACCGCCACAGCCCAAACTGTGGCGGTTTTGTTTTCAACCCTCATCAATTTTGTCTTATCCTTTCTCGTTACCACATTCACTTACTTGATGGTTTTTTAAGCAACACATATGCTTAAAGTTCTCCTCCACCATTAACATGGATGTGAACGTGACCCTATCAAAGCTATGGGCGGGACTGTTGATCCTACTCTCCACTTCGAGTTTTGCGCTCGAACTGTCCCCTCTCAGACAACCACCTTACACCGGCGATCTCGACATTATTAAAGAGAAAAATGTTCTACGAGTTTTGGTGTCTGCCGATCTTGGTTTCTATTACATCGAAGGTGGGGAGCCAAAAGGCATTGGTGCAGAGTTACTGGCTCATTTCGAAAAAGATCTTCGTAAACTCAAACCTAAAATCAATATTCAAATCATTCCTGTATCTCGTGATGAGCTGCTTCCCTCCCTTGAACAAGGATTAGGAGATTTGGTTGTTGCGAATCTCACCATTACCGACGCACGTAAGAAGTTGGTTGATTTTAGTGATCCTGCCATTACGGGAATTGAAGAATGGGTAATCACCAATAAAAAAACACCTGTGATGACCAAGCTTGATCAGCTAAGCGGCAAAGAAATATGGGTACGTGCCAGTTCAAGTTACTTCGAGAGCATTCAGGCATTAAACAAGCAACTTAATAAGAAAGGCTTACCACCTGTTGTTGTCCATTTCGTAGAAGAAACACTACAAGACTACGAACTGGTAGGAATGCTCAACAATGGTTATGTCAAAGCCATCGTTCTTGATAGCCACAAAGCCAAGTTGTGGATGAGCTTTATGGACGATATCCGTGCTCATACCAAAATCCCAATCCGCAAAGGCGGTGAAATCGCTTGGGCAATGCGTCACGACAGCCCTGAGCTAATGAAAGTGGTGAACAAATTCATTCGCACAGCCAAATCTGGCACCTTACTTGGTAACGTTATTTACGGTAAATACATCGACAACACCAATTGGTTGAACAAGGCATTGAACCCGAAAAAGATTGCTCAGCTTGAAAAGCTCTCTGCTCTGTTTTCTAAATATGGGGAGAAATACGACTTTGATTATCTGCTGATCGCTGCAGTGGCTTATCAAGAGTCGGGGTTCGATAACAACTTAGCGTCTAGCCGTGGCGCTGTCGGTATCATGCAAATCTTACCAAGCACTGCGAGTGACCCGAACGTAAACATAAAAAACATTCGTAACTTGGAAAACAATGTTCATGCAGGCGTGAAATACATGGCGTTCCTGCGCCGCTACTACTTCAGTGATGAGGCAATCAGCAAAGAGAACAAACTCTACTTAACACTTGCGGCATACAATGCCGGGCCAGGAAACGTTGAAAGAATGCGTAAGCGCGCGGCTCAGCAAGGCTACGATCCCAATGTTTGGTTTAACAACGTTGAGGTGGTGACGCGTAGGAGCTTGGGGGAAACCGTAAGATATGTGACCAATGTGAATCGCTACTACGTGATCTACAAGCAGCTAGAGAGCCTTGATCTCGCGAAAACGCTGGATAACGTTTTACTTGTTCCAGACGATCCCGTTTTTATGACGCCGCTGAGAAGAGTCAGTCAAACCCCATAATCAGAGAAACTCTTAATAGAAAACCAAAAACGCCGCTCAACGAATTAAGCGGCGTTTTTGAATCTAACTTACTGTGCACTTTAAGAGTGATCTGATTCACATCTTTGTTCTGGTTAATTTTTAACTAACTAGAATTACAGGCCGTATAACTCCCCTAAAAACGGGTTAGTTTTCAGCTCAGTACTCTATCCAATCTAATGATTTCGAATCCGATAACAAGCAATTTTCACATAAATCTCAGCAGTTCTTGAGTGAGATCACATTCATTTTCCATCTCCAAAAAGCCGCTCAAAATAGCGATCTAGATCACATTCTTTTATCCTCAAAGCGGTAATCTGAATTCAACCCATGAGGGATGAAACAGAGGAAAAACATTTATGACAATGAACATCACTGGTAAAAACATCGAAATCACCTCTGCAATCCGTGCTCATATTGAGAGCAAATTTAAAAAGCTGGAGAAATGGCAAGTAGACATCATTGGATGCCAAGCAACTTTCAGTGAGGAACCAAACAAACAGAAGAAATTCGAAGCCGTTATTAAAGTTCCTAAAGGCCAGCTAATCGCCTCAGCAACTCACGAAGATCTTTACGCAGCTATCAATGAAGTGGAGCAAAAACTAGAACGACAACTGAATAAGCTGACCCACAAACCTGAAGCTCGACGTGCGAATAAGCCTGAGCTAGTGGAAGAAGAAGAGTAAACCGTCCAGATTGAGGAAGTAGCGCCGAAAGGCGCTATTTTTTTGCTTGACGCTCCCCGCCTGCTTGCTTATTGTGTTTAAACACTCACAAATTAAGCACTATTTATGCATTCAACAAACCTGTTTCTTTTTGACTTCTTTTTCCTTCCATAGTTGGAGGGGCTAACTCGTTTGTGAAAGAAAAGTCAAAAACAAACAGAAAGCCTCCCAAATCGGGGGGCTTTTTTTATAAGGAAAGAATTGATGACTGACCAACCTATTTCCCTAGAAGAAATTCGTTTACGTTTGAATGAGCTGGATGACGAGCTGCTAAGCCTGTTGTCAGAACGCCGCAAGCTCAGTATTGAAGTCGCTAAAAGCAAAGTTCAAACGTCGAAACCTGTTCGTGATGCAGTCCGTGAACAACAACTTCTAGTAAAACTGATCACCAACGGCCGTGATAAATACGAACTCGACGCTCAGTACATCACCAAACTTTTCCATACCATCATTGAAGATTCTGTTCTTCTTCAGCAAAGCTACTTGCAGAACTTGGTTAATCCGCAGCAAAGTTGCAAGCCTCTTGCTCGCGTTGCTTTCCTTGGTGCCAAGGGCTCTTATTCACACCTTGCTAGCCGCGAATACTTCAGCCGCAAGAACACAGAGCTAATTGAACTTAACTGTGAACACTTCAAAGAAGTAACTCAGACCGTCGAATCTGGTCATGCTGATTATGGTGTTCTGCCAATTGAAAACACCAGTTCAGGCTCTATCAATGAGGTCTACGACCTACTGCAACACACGACGCTGTACATCGTTGGTGAATTGACTCAACCGATTGAGCATTGCCTAGTGGCGACTAAAGACATTCGTCTCGAGAACATCAAAACACTTTACTCACATCCGCAGCCACACCAGCAATGCAGCGAGTTTTTAAGCCGTATGAAAGGTGTGAAGTTAGAGTCTTGTGCAAGTACTGCAGATGCGATGCAAAAGGTACAAGAGCTTAATCGTGATGACGTAGCAGCAATCGGCAATGCTTCAAGCGGTAAGCTTTACGGCTTGCAAGCGATTCAAGGCAACATTGCAAACCAAACTGAAAACCATACTCGTTTTATCGTCGTTGCTCGTAAACCGGTTGAGGTATCCACGCAGATCCCAGCTAAGACAACCCTGATCATGTCGACGTCACAAGAAGCAGGCTCACTGGTTCAAACACTATTGGTTATTCAGCGTTACGGCATCAATATGACCAAGTTAGAGTCGCGTCCAATCATGGGGAACCCATGGGAAGAAATGTTCTACGTTGATCTAGAATCCCACCTTGGTTCTAACGAGATGCAACAAGCGATTGATGAGCTAACAAAGATCACTAAGCACTTGAAAGTACTGGGTTGCTATCCAAGTGAGAACGTAAAGCCGACTCAAGTAAAACTAAGCTAACGGACTATTGTAAGTAAAAAGAACATGGTAGGTAAAAAGATCATGGCAACCCAAAAGGTCGTAATCGCTTCCTTAAACCCGGCAAAAATCAAAGCGGTAGAGAGCGCTTTTCAAAGTGCTTTCTCAGAGCAAAGTTTTGAGTTTGTTGGTGTCAGCGTTCCAAGTGAAGTCGCAGATCAACCGATGTCGAATGAAGAAACTCATCTCGGCGCATTGAACCGAGTCCGTAACGCAAAAACAGAAATGCCGAAGGCGGATTTCTACGTAGGTTTAGAAGCAGGGATTGAAGGAAAAGTCACTTTTGCTTGGATGGTGATTGAGTCCGACACACATCGTGGGGAATCACGCTCTGCAAGCCTTATGTTGCCACCTGAGGTATTACAAAAGCTGGAACATGCCAATGAGCTTGGGGACGTGATGGATGCAGTATTTGGTACCGACAACATCAAACAGAAAGGTGGTGCCATTGGTCTACTGACTCAAAACCAACTGACGCGCAGTTCGGTCTACCATCAAGCTTTGATTCTGGCGTTGATTCCTTTTACCAACCCTGAACATTTCCCAGCGAATCTATAACTGCGAGGAGCTTATCACGAGCTATAAAGCTCATAGCAGCGAATTGCACATATGAAAAAGGGCGGAGATTCCGCCCTTTTTGCTGACTACGAAGAGAGTTCAACTCAAAGGTTATTGAGCCCCCTGCTCTAGCAATGTCTTGAGTTTGTCTTTGTCCGTATCAGATTTCGACTTTAACTCATTCGAACCACGAGTGATGGTGGCAATACCCACTCCAAGCATTTGACTGATTTGACGCTGAGACAGCTCACCTTTGAGCAACTCATTCAGAATGTTGACGCGTGCGGTGAGCGATTCTCTTTCATCCGGCGTCATTAACATAGTCAACAACATCTCGTGTTGCTGGTTATCCACGCTAGAACGGATCAGTTCGACAATCTGTTGCCAGTCTTTGTACTCTGGTTCGTGTGACATCAAGTTACCTCACTCAATACTTGGTATTGATCTCATTTGGGGTCAAGAACGAACCATCTACACCTAAAAGGTCGCGGTAGTAAGTTTCAAACATCAAAATGTTCTGCACATAACCACGCGTCTCTTTAAATGAAATCGCTTCAATAAAGGAATAAGCGTCGACTTTTCCTTGTGTTCGATCTCGCCACATTTTTACTCGGTTAGGTCCTGCATTATAAGCAGCGAGCGCGAAAATACGATTATTATCGTAATCCTCCATCAAACCTTGTAAGTAGTGGCTACCAATCTCGATGTTCTTACCCACGTTGTACAGGTCTTGCGTACCTTGATATTTGAGCTTGTACTTGTTCGCCGTGTACTTAGCCGTCGCAGGCATAATTTGCATTAAGCCACGAGCACCTACAGGCGAACGCGCCTCCGAATCCAACGCACTTTCTTGTCGAGCGAGTGACATCATCGTAATCGGGTCGATGTTGTGTTTCTCAGCGTAGAAGTTAAACCACCAGCGATGCGCCACCGGGAAACGCAATGGGATGTTATCCCACATTTCCGCCTGAATACTCGCAATCACGGTGAGGTTGTGCCAACGCTTAGAAGCAGCATAAGCGGCAAGTTGCGTTTTCTCTTGTTTACTCACACGACGAAGCAAATGGGTCCATTCACTCTTCGCTGCAGCAATTTTGTCGGTCGCGATTAGTTCTTCAATACGTGCCAAAGATTTCTGGTATGGCTGAACTGCTTTCTTGTCTAACTTAACCGAACTTGATGGGTACTTAATTGACTGACCAATCGCATTAGCCGCAGCAACACTGTAAAAGTTACGCTGGCCGACCAATTTCGACAAACGTTGCTTACCCGCAGTTGCATCACCCAAAGCGATTTCACTACGACCTAGCCAGTATTGCCACCGAAGCGTTGCCTGTTCCTTATCATTTAAAACCGCAATCCACTTCTGTACGCCTTTCCAATCGCCGTTTTGAATCGACAAACGAATGCGGCTTTCAATCAAGGGTAAATTCTTACTCGACTTCGTTTTATCATCACGCCAATTTGCTAATGAGTCCGACTCAGTACGAATCAAACGGATCGCAATGTAGTCAGCCAGAGCTTGCGCTTTCTCAGGGGAGAACTTTTGACCTTTCACAACCGCAGCATACGCATCTTGCGCTTGCTTAGTATTTTTACGAGCCAATTTCTCTAACGCATATTCACTCTGAGCGCGATTGAAGTCATTAGCCGGTTGTTTCTTAGCAAATGCAGCGACCGTTTCTGGTTTATCAAACAGCGCTTTCATTGCTTTAGCTTGCTGCTTCGCTTTGGCTGATTCTGGCAGTTTCTGCAGGTAGCTAATCAAGCCACCATTGCGCGCATCAAACGCCAACAACATGCGTTGCAGAATCAACTCATCGGTACGCTCCCCCGCTTTGTCCCAAGCGGAGAACAACGGATCACACTCGTCAGCGATACTCTTTCCACGCAACCACATATGCTCAGCGCCTTTAAATGCGGCGACTTGCTTACCTTGTTTTAATTGAGCAACGTAGAAAATACATTGGTAACGCTCGCCACTTGGCTCCACTTTCTGGAACTCGGTAATGGTTTTCCAATCTTTCTGACGATAAAGGTTATCTAAGTAAGGGGCGCGAATTCGACGTGAGAATGGAAAAGCCTCGTGGTCACTAATAAATTCGTCTACCTGTTGTGGAGACTTACTCGATAATTGCCTCAGAAACACCCGATAATCCACATAAGGGGTGAGTGGATAGCTGGCAATTTTAGAACGGATAGACAAATAGCCATCGATGTCATTCTTGTCTAATAAATCTTGAGCTTGTTCATAAACTTGGCGCTGTTTTTCTAGGCTCAGCGCAGCGTTTGCTGACACACTTACCGCACATAAAGCGGCTGCGTAGCATACTCTTTTAGCCAATTCCGATACGTTGAATCTCATGTGCGTCATTTTCCCCAGACGTTTCTCACTTCATTTCTCACCACTGCTGAATACAGGCGTGGTAAGTCATAAAGCATATGCATCTATTTACACCGTATTAAGTTCTTATTGTAAAGCGACTTGATGTAATAAATGTTGTACTCGTAAAACTTTAGAACCCTTTAAGGCAAATAGATTCCAGACAATTCATCCATCCTGATGAATTGTCAGTGTTTGCATTTAAGGTGAACAAGAAAAGTGTATACCCTAAAGTTGTGAGTTTCCGGTCAGCAATGAAGAAGAAATCACACGAGATGCTAATTTCTTGCAATCCGGTAACAAAACTCAAGGAGTTGGTATAAAATAGACGCTTTGAATGACAGTTAATTTAGGAACGATCGGCAATGGCTGAATACGTATATACCATGTCGCGGGTGAGCAAAATCGTGCCACCTAAGCGTCAAATTCTTAAAGACATCTCTCTAAGCTTCTTCCCAGGTGCAAAAATCGGTGTTCTAGGTCTGAACGGTGCGGGTAAATCAACTCTGCTACGTATCATGGCGGGTATCGATACTGATATCGATGGTGAAGCGCGTCCACAACCTGGCCTAAACGTAGGTTACCTACCTCAGGAGCCAGTACTAGACGAGTCAAAAACGGTTCGTGAAATCGTTGAAGAAGCCGTTGCAGATGTTGCTGGCGCACTTAAGCGCTTGGATGCGGTATACGCTGCGTATGCAGAACCAGATGCGGACTTCGACGCACTAGCAAAAGAACAGGGTGAACTAGAAGCGCTAATCCAAGCGAAAGACGGTCACAACCTAGATAACGCGCTAGAGCGTGCTGCTGATGCACTTCGCCTTCCTGAATGGGATCAAAAGATCCAACACCTATCAGGTGGTGAGCGTCGCCGTGTGGCTATCTGTCGTCTTCTTCTTGAAAAGCCAGACATGCTACTACTAGACGAACCAACCAACCACTTGGATGCGGAATCTGTTGCATGGCTAGAACGTTTCCTAGTTGATTACAGTGGTACTGTAGTTGCGATTACCCACGACCGTTACTTCCTAGATAACGCAGCGGGTTGGATCCTAGAACTTGACCGTGGTGAAGGTATTCCATGGGAAGGTAACTACACCTCATGGCTAGAGCAAAAAGATGCGCGTCTACAACAAGAAGCGTCGCAAGAAAAAGCTCGTCAAAAGACCATCGAGAAAGAACTTGAATGGGTTCGTCAAAACCCTAAAGGTCGTCAGGCGAAATCTAAAGCACGTATGGCGCGTTTTGAAGAGCTACAAAACACTGACCACCAAAAACGTAACGAAACCAACGAACTGTTCATCCCGCCAGGTGAGCGTCTAGGTGATAAGGTAATCGAAGTGAACAACCTGACTAAGTCATTCGACGGTCGTGTTCTTATCGATGACCTATCGTTCAGCATGCCTAAGGGTGCAATCGTGGGTATCATCGGTGCCAACGGTGCAGGTAAATCGACTCTATTCAAGATGCTGAGCGGCACTGAGCAACCAGACTCAGGTACGATTGAGCTAGGTGAAACAGTGAAATTGGCGTCTGTTGAGCAGTTCCGTGACTCAATGAACGACAAGAACACCGTATTCCAAGAGATTTCTGAAGGCGCTGACATCATCAAGATCAACAACTTCGAAATCCCAGCTCGTGCATACTGTTCACGCTTTAACTTTAAAGGTTCAGACCAACAGAAAGTTATCGGCGAGCTTTCTGGTGGTGAGCGTAACCGTGTACACCTTGCTAAGCTGCTTAAAGCTGGCGGTAACGTACTGCTACTCGATGAACCAACCAACGACCTTGACGTTGAAACACTACGTGCTCTAGAAGAAGCGTTACTAGAGTTCCCAGGCTGTGCCATGGTTATCTCGCACGACCGTTGGTTCCTAGACCGTATTGCTACGCACATCATCGACTACCGCGATGAAGGCCAAGTAAACTTCTACGAAGGTAACTACAACGAGTATATGGAATGGCTGAAGAAGACCCTTGGTCCTGAAGCAGCTGAACCACACCGCATCAAATACAAGCGCGTATCGAAGTAATTTCGGTTATAAGGCGAGTGTGCGGTATATCACCTTACGCTCACCTCTGCTTGTAATTCGTACAAAGGTCGCTATCATAGCGGCCTTTGTTGTATGTGTTGCATAAATAGCTCGAAGTACCTCTCAAGTAGGTCAAGAGCATGACCATTAGCCAACCCAACTCTGTAGCTATCTCGACATTTTAAGAACAAAAATCGAACAAATTTTGTACTATTTGATATAGTCTTTCACTTGTTTGAATACTTTACGAGAAAGCTCTATGACGGAGAGACGACGCTTTTCACGCATCATCTACCAAGTACCTGCTCTAATTGAGCAAGGAAACTTGGCAATGCAAGCTACGATTCAAGACCTTTCATTGCATGGCTTGTTATTAAAAGTTGAAGATGCAAAACCGTTGGATTCATTACTTCCGGTAGAAGTGGGGTTCTCATTTATCCAATCAGAACAGATGATGCAGTTTAGTGCTGGTATCATTTCGATTGCAGGCAATGAGATTCGGCTAAAGATAAGTAACATAGACATCGAAAGTATTAGCCAACTAAAACGATTTATAGAATTGAACGTAGGCAATAACGAGCTTCTGAGTCGAGAGTTAGAGCATTTTTCCGATTTAGGAGAAAAATAAATTGAGCGCCTACTTTAGTAACAATAACCATGTCTAAAAAAATCATCATGCAGATCCCGACAAAAGACGGGAATCAGCAGTTTCATTTGGGTCGCCTTTCGATCCTAACCATCTGTGCATCCGTTGTTGCATTGCCCGCTGTCGTCGGCGGCGCATGGTATCTGAACCAAAAGCAAGTTCATGATACGCAAACCCTTAGTCAGACCATCGCTAAGCTTGAAAGTGAAAAAGCAGAGATCACTGCGCTTTACGAAGAACAATTGGATACCAACCACTCACTGTCTCAATCTCTGACGGACAAAAACAACCAGATTCAACTGCTAGGCAAGCGTGTATTCGACGTGGAATCTGTATTGGGTCTTGCTGATGAAGAGTTAGTGGGTGAAGAGAATAACCTCGCGTTAGAGGAACGTATCGATGCTGCCGCTATTGACTCGGCCGTTCGAGCCACCATGTTCCGTTTGATTCCCAACGATAGCCCGATGACTTATCAGCGCATCTCATCGCCATATGGCAGCCGAATTAATCCAATTTCGGGTAAACGTCATGTGCACACTGGCATCGACTTAACCTGTAAGCGTGGCGAAGAGATTCTTGCGCCAGCGGATGGTGTTGTAGAGACCGTACGTCCAAGTAATCGCGGTTACGGCAACTACCTAACGTTACGCCACTCGTTTGGTTTCTCAAGCTCATTTGCCCACCTCAATAAGTTCAGTGTAAAAAGCGGTGAGTTTGTCAGCAAAGGCGATGTGATTGCGAAATGTGGTAACTCGGGTAACTCAACCGGCCCGCACCTGCATTACGAAGTACGCTTCCTAGGTCGCACATTAAACCCACGTTATCTAATGGACTGGACACCGGAGAACTTCAACTCCGTGTTTGAAAAAGAGAAGATGGTGAAATGGGGCCCACTGGTTCAGTTGATCGACAATGTCGTTCGCCTGCAAATCAATCTAACCAACTCGCCATACCGTGATACCAGCATCAGCACAGTATCGAGTGAAGACAACAGTGGCACATCGACCAACTGATTTTTAAAAGCCTTCGAAATAGAAAAGAGCAGCCCGTGAGCTGCTCTTTTTGTATTTAGAACTGGTACTTATCCACGGTGGATATTGTCGTTCGCTTGTTTGAGTAGGTTCTGACTCTCATTCATAAATTGCTGTGAGTACTCACCAAACCAATCGCTCACTTGTTCAAAGCTTTCAACAAACTCGGCTTTATCTTTGCTATCCAGGATGCTTAACGCCTCACCGAAGCGTTGATGGAATCGCTTAATCATGTCGATGTTTTCTTGTGATGAAAGAATGATATCACCGTAAAGATTTGGATCCTGACCAAACAGACGACCTACCATCGCCAATTCCAAGCGGTAAATTGGTGAGCTCAGTTTTAGCAGTTGATCGATGTTTGGATTCTCTTTGCTTAAGTGCATACCGTAAGCGAAAGAAGTGAAGTGGCGCAGCGCCTGAATCAAGGTCATGCCATGGTCGTGCTCTTGCGCATCGATTTGGCACAAGCTTGCGCCCCAAATTCCAAATTGTTGCAATAGCCATTGGTATTGATCGCTACCACGACCGTCACAGTAGACAATCACCTGCTTCGCTAGGCTCGGTACATCTGGGCCAAACATTGGGTGCAAACCAACAACCGGACCTTGGTGCACATTCAACATTGCTTGCAGCGGCTTAGACTTGATAGAAGTCAGGTCACACAGAATGCAGTCTTTTGGCAGGTTACCAAGTTTTTCAATCACACCTTCTGTTAGGTGAATCGGCACAGTAACCACAACCAGGCCCGCATCTTTAAGGATGTCATCCGCGTGATCCCAATCTTTGCTGCCCAGCACCTTTACTTGGTAACCAGAGAGTTTGAACATTCGGCCAAACAGACCACCTAACTGGCCATTACCACCAATAATAACCACTGAGCGCAATTCTGGGTTCAAACACTTAAAACCGGAATCTTTCTCGCTGGCATAAGACTCACGCATGGTTCGACGAAGAATGTCTTCAATCAGCTGTGGAGGAATCCCCATTTTTTCAGCTTCAGCTCGTCGTGACGCCAGCATGGCAGCCTCACGATCTGGGGCGTAAATTGGCAAACCGTGTTCGCTTTTTACTTCACCCACTTTCTCTACTAGTGCTAAACGTTGTGCCAGTAGCTCCAACATTTGCTTGTCGACTGCATCAATTTGATCGCGTAATGCGTTAAGTTCAACTGCCATTGATGTTCCTTAAATAAGTTCCGTTTTAGCCTTTAAGGCGATTCTCTAAGAAAGGCACCAGCTCTTCGTGTGCGTGACGTAATAGTGCCTCAGTTGAATCCCAATTGATACATGCGTCAGTGATCGATACGCCGTATTTCATCTCTTCAAGTGCTAGGTCTGAAGATTGGTTACCTTCATTGATATGACTTTCAATCATCAAGCCGATGATTGACTTGTTACCTTCACGGATTTGGTGAATCACGTCTTCGGCAACCAATGGCTGACGACGGTAATCTTTGCGAGAGTTTGCATGGCTACAATCCACCATCAATGAAGCATCAAGGCCAGACTTCGCCATCTCTTGCTCACACTCGTTAACCGATACTGAATCGTAGTTAGTTTGCTTGCCGCCGCGCAGAATCACGTGACCATTCGGGTTACCTTGCGTAGTTAGTAGCGCTACTTGGCCCTCACGGTTAATACCCATGAAACGGTGGCTAGAAGAGGCCGCTTGCATCGCGTTAACAGCGGTTGCTAGGCTACCATCCGTACCATTCTTGAAGCCAATCGGCATAGAAAGGCCGCTTGCCATCTCACGGTGTGTTTGTGACTCAGTCGTACGAGCACCGATCGCAGCCCAGCTAAAGGTATCCGCAAGGTATTGCGGGCTGATTGGGTCAAGGGCTTCTGTTGCTAGTGGGATTTCCATCTCAGCCAATTCAACCAGCAGCTCACGACCAACATGCAGACCATGTTCAATGTCGAAGCTGCCATCTAGGTGTGGGTCATTGATCAGGCCTTTCCAACCAACCGTGGTTCGAGGCTTCTCAAAGTAAACACGCATTACAATATACAGTTGGTCGCTTAGTTGTTCAGAAAGAGCTTTTAGACGCTTAGCGTAATCCTTCGCTGCTTCTACGTCATGGATAGAACATGGTCCACATACAACGAGTAGACGATGATCTTTTTTGTGAATGATGTCAGCGATGGTTTGACGAGACTCTTGAATAAAACGACGCGCTTTTTCACTTAGAGGAAGCTTCACTTTTAGCTCCTCTGGCGTGACCAGTACTTGTTCTTCGCTGATGTTGATGTTGCTCAATTCACTTCTTTGCATAACTTTGACCTGTATATTTTTGTTTACACCCAACCAATTCCTTGGTGAGACAACTAAGCTTTATCGACAAGATAACAGGCTAAAAAAGAATTACAACCGTACACAATAAAAAACATTTAGTGTAAACTTTAATTTACACTAAAAGAAAAAGCCGAAGTGCGGAGCACTTCGGCCTTAAATGGATGTTTTTGAAAGTTTACGTCTCACCCTGAACAAACCATTATTCAGGGGTGAGATAGCTAGCCAACCAATCGCCTCATCGCTTCAGACGCATCTTTCCACTCTTGCGAAAGTTTTAGCTCGCTTAGAGAAAAGCTTTGCTTCTTCAACAAGGCATCTGCTCGAGGAACAGAAGTGATTGGTAGATTATCCAGCACCTCAACTTGCGCATCGCGCTTGTTGCAAACCAGCAGCATATCGCAGCCAGCGTTTAATGCTTGTGCGCCACGCTGAGCAGGGCCACCCATGATCGCAGCGCCCTCCATGGTCAAATCATCAGAGAAGATCAAACCTTTAAAACCAAGCTGCTGGCGCAGGATTTGTTTTAGCCAATACTCAGATCCACTTGCTGGTTGGTCATCATAATTTGGGAAAATGACATGAGCAGGCATCATCGCGTCTAAGATGCCAGCATCGATTTGCGCTTTGAAGATAGCCATATCTTGCTCAAAGATATCGCTACGCTCATCGTATGGTGTCTCTAGGTGTGAATCAGCAATCACGCCACCATGGCCCGGGAAATGTTTGCCCGTCGTCGCCATACCGACACTCTTCATGCCCTGCATATACGCGGTGCTGTGACGTAAAATGGTGTCCAGATCCTCACCAAAGGCACGGCTGCCAATCGCTTTACACTGGTGACCTTTATCCAATACCGGCGCGAAGCTTAGATCGATATCATGAGCAATAAGCTCTGCTGCCATCAACCAACCGCCCATGCGTGCCAGCTCTTCACTGTTTTGGTGTTTGGCGTATTCATCTGCCGCAGGAATCAGTGAAAAGCCTTCACGAAAACGCTGAACACGCCCGCCTTCTTGGTCAACACCAATCAAAATCGGACGTTTCGCCGCTTTGCGGATAGATTGGGTAAGAGCTTGAAGCTGCTCACTGTCGTGGTAGTTACGCGTAAATAAAATCAAACCACCAACCGTTGGATGCTCCAAAATTTCTCTGTCTTCTGCAGTCAGTTCATAGCCTGCAACATCAACCCATAACGGTCCCATTTTTTCTCCTCAAAATCGGCTGAATATCTCGTATTCGATGAGGTTATTCGCTTCAGAATTGCTTTACAATAAGTGAATCGAAGAATTGACGGAATTGGCTGTGAATCTTAACAAACTGTATATCGGTGTGATGTCTGGAACCAGTATGGACGGTGTCGATACCGCACTGGTTGAAATTGAAGATAACCGTGTTCGCTTGATCGCACACGATGATTACCCAATGCCCGCTCATATTAAGCAGACGCTACTGTCGGTTTGCACTGGGCAAGACACGAACCTTAAAGCCATTGGTGAACTCGACCATCAACTTGGCCATCTGTTTGCCGATGCGGTTTTACAGCTACTGGATAAATCCGGCTATTCCGCTGAGCAAATCCGAGCCATCGGCAATCATGGTCAAACCGTGTTCCACCAGCCAACAGGCGATCTGTCCTTCACCACCCAACTGGGTGATGCCAACATCATTGCAGTTAAAACAGGCATTGATACCGTGGCAGATTTTCGTCGTAAAGACATGGCGTTAGGCGGTCAAGGCGCACCACTCGTCCCAGCTTTCCATAAAAGTATTTTTGCCATGCAAAATTCCACCACTGTGGTACTTAACATCGGTGGAATTGCCAATATCTCGGTACTGCATCCTGAGCAAGCAGTGATCGGCTACGATACCGGCCCGGGCAACATGTTGATGGATGCATGGTGTGAGCAGCATACCGGACAAAGCTTCGACAAAGACGCGCAATTTGCTCTGCAAGGTAATACCGATGCCGCACTGCTCACTCAACTCTTAGCAGAGCCTTACCTCACCATGTCGGCGCCCAAGAGCACAGGACGAGAGCTGTTCAACATCGATTGGCTGCATCATCAGTTAGCTGACCACAATACCTCAACACAAGATGTACAACGCACGCTGTGTGAATACTCGGCGAAAACCATTGCAAGCGAAGTAGAGAAATTCACGTATGGCCAGCAGCCACAGCTGTTGGTGTGTGGAGGTGGTGCGAGAAATCCCCTACTGATGCAGCGTTTAGCGGAACTTCTGCCGCAGTGGCAAGTCGCAACAACGGATGATAAAGGTGTTGATGGTGACTATATGGAAGCCATGGCGTTTGCTTGGCTTGCTCAGCGACATATCGATGGACTGCCGAGTAACTTACCTGAAGTGACTGGTGCGAGCCGTCTTGCTTCACTGGGTGTGCTCTATCCTAAAAACTAAATTCGTTGTGCCAGAGACAGCGACAAAAAATCGAAATCAGTATTCAAAGGCTTAAACCACTATGACAAATGACGCGCTTATTGCTGCTCTTGCCCATCTTGTATCAGAGGGGCGCAACCCAGATACGATGGATATCGATTTATTGCCCTCTCTGGACATTGTTCAGAGACTGAATCAGCAAGATAAACTCGTACCGCTTGCGGTGGAGAAAGTACTACCAGAAATCGCACTCGCGGTAGATAAGATCACCGACGCGTTTAAAGTCGGCGGTCGTCTGGTTTATATGGGCGCAGGCACCAGCGGTCGTTTAGGTGTGCTTGATGCATCGGAATGTCCACCAACATTTGGCGTATCTGACAAGATGGTGGTTGGTCTGATTGCGGGTGGTCCAGAGGCGATTTTAAAAGCGAAAGAAGGTGCGGAAGACTCGCCAGTTTTAGGTGAGCAAGACCTAAAAGATATCGAATTCACAAATCTGGATGTTGTCGTAGGCATCGCTGCAAGTGGCCGAACGCCTTATGTCATTGGTGGTTTGGAATACGCAAACGAGATCGGTGCAACCACAATAGCGCTATCTTGTAATCCAGATTCTTCAATCGCCGACATTGCCGACGTCGCAATTAGCCCTGTTGTTGGCCCTGAAGCATTGACAGGCTCAACACGTTTGAAATCAGGTACCGCGCAGAAACTGGTTCTGAACATGCTGACTACTGCCAGTATGATCCGTTTGGGTAAGAGTTACCAAAACCTGATGGTTGATGTGAAAGCAACCAACAATAAACTCGTTGCACGCGCCGCTCGTATCGTGATGCAAGCGACCGATTGCAGCAAAGAACAAGCAACCGAAGTACTAAAACAAACGGATTATGAAGTGAAGTTGGCGATCTTAATGATCCTGACCGATCTTGATATTGAATCTGCTCGCGCGCATCTCCATCACCAAGACGGTTTCTTACGTAAAGCGGTGGAAAGCCATCAGCCTAAATAGTGGAATGATAGAGTCCAAGCAAACAAAAAGGAGACCTCAAGGTCTCCTTTCTTATTCTGATATCAAGATTTAGTCTTCATATAACCATTCATCAAACTCTTGGTTAAGCTTGTCATTTGCTTTACGTTTGATGTGATCGGGGTTCGTTATGTTCTTAACGTTATCCACTTTATTGGTGTACTTACGCGTGGTTTGGTTTACTTCACGCTTGACCTGATTCTCCACATAAGTGCCATCGGTGATCTCTTTGATATTGCGCTTAGTGTGATTGATGGTGTTGGTAATACGATGCTTGTCATGATCGTACTTACGCTTCATCTTTATCGACTCTTTCAATACATTAGTCGCACCAACCGTTAGGGGAAAGAGCGCCAATGCGACCAAAAAGATCTTTTTCATGTTTCTATTTCACTTCTGATTGAATCTGATATCACCAGTACAGCAAAGCAATAAAATTCAAATGTCAGAAGATCAACAAGCAAAACCACAGTCTTGATTATGAAACAGATCTAGTTGCTGTATTCGTTCCAGCCACGTTGCCATTCCATACGGAATTTTTGTGCCCCAGGCGTTCCCTCACATACACCTTCATAATACTGGCCAGACAGACCCATTTGGTAAGCGAAATCTGGATTACAGTATTCTGTTACACCTTCTAGGTAGCCTTGGTCGTAGTCACCTTGCTTAGCATTACCGAGCTGATTGAGCTCTTTCACCGTACGAGAGGTATGCCCTGCAATACCATCTTGATAACCGATCTGATACCAATCACCAGATTGCGCCAATTCTTCCGTGGTTGCCGCACATCCAGCGAGTAAAGCCAGCGCCAAGCCTAACGTTGCCTTTTTCATGATTCTTCCTTAACTAGTTGTTTTCCCAACAAGCTTATCACTAAAGCCTGTGCTTTGCCGCTGCTGTGTCAATTTTGCCTGCGAGTTTCTCCTACAACCACTCACGGTACATAACGACCACTGAGTACCGAATTTCACCGCTTAACGGATATTCCGACCACTGAGCAAACGATAAAACCACTTAATCCTTATATCGACCACTCGCTTCTCTATTCGACCACTCATCCACAGAGCGAATGCGCTTAACAAAAGGGACGAATAAGATACATCCTGAGCTTAAAAAATTACCCTACCTATTAAACCAAGGACAATTGCTATGATGTGGTTTCTAACCTGTGTCGCAGCCCTCATCGGCGGATACTTCATCTACGGCGCTTTCGTTGAGAAAGTTTTCGGTATCAATGAGAATCGCCAAACGCCTGCCCATACTAAAACGGACGGTGTTGACTACGTTCCAATGTCAACCAAACGTGTTTACCTTGTTCAGCTACTTAACATCGCTGGTGTTGGCCCTATCTTCGGTCCAATCATGGGGGCGCTATATGGCCCAGCGGCAATGCTGTGGATTGTTGTAGGTTGTATCTTCGCAGGTGCGGTACACGATTACTTCTCAGGCATGCTTTCTGTTCGTAACGGTGGTGCATCCGTACCAACAATTACGGGTCGCTACCTAGGTAATGGCGCAAAACACTTTATGAACATCTTTGCCATTGTCCTATTGCTTCTCGTTGGTGTGGTATTCGTATCAGCACCAGCAGGTATGATCACAAACCTAATCAACGACCAAACCAGCTTTAGCGTAAGCATGACAACCATGGTTGTGTTGATTTTCGCTTACTACATCATCGCGACAATTGTTCCTGTAGATAAAATCATCGGTCGTTTCTACCCATTGTTCGGCGCACTACTGATCTTCATGTCTGTGGGTCTAATGACTGCAGTTGCGTTCTCTAGCGAGCACACGGTAATGGGCGACTTCCAAGTAAGCGATATGTTCACTAACTTGAACCCGAACGATATGCCTCTATGGCCTGCACTATTTATCACTATCGCATGTGGTGCTATCTCTGGCTTCCACGCAACTCAGTCGCCACTGATGGCACGTTGTATGGAAAACGAGAAGAACGGTCGCTTCGTATTCTACGGTGCAATGATTGGTGAAGGCGTTATCGCACTTATCTGGTGTGCTATTGCTCTGTCTTTCTTCGGTACACTTGACGGTCTTGCAGAAGCTGTGAAAAACGGTGGTCCTGGTAACGTGGTATACAGCGCATCATTTGGTCTGCTAGGTGTATTCGGTGGTGTGATTGCTTTCCTTGGTGTTGTTATTCTGCCAATCACATCAGGTGACACAGCATTCCGCTCAAGCCGTCTGATTCTTGCTGAATACTTCGGTATGGAACAGAAAACAATGCGTAACCGTCTTCTAATGGCTGTACCACTATTCGTTATCGGCGGCATCCTGACTCAAGTAGACTTCGGTATCATCTGGCGCTACTTCGGCTTCGCAAACCAAACAACAGCAGTAATGATGCTTTGGACTGCGTCGGCTTACCTACTACGCCACAACAAGCTGCACTGGATTACGACAGTACCAGCCGTATTCATGACAACCGTATGTGTGACTTTCATTCTAAACAACAGCACACTAGGTTTCGGTCTGCCAATGCAAATCTCGACTATCGCGGGCGTTCTATTCGCACTAGCGGCAGCAGGTTACGTTATCAAGATTTCTAAAGGCAAAGGCGAGACAGAACTGGCTGACGAAGAGAAACCGCAAACAGCCTCAGAAACTGCATAATGAATACCTTCGCTTGCTAACCGATTCATTATCAATGTCTGGATAAACCAAGAGCCTGCCGAACGCAGGCTCTTTTTTTTTTCTCTTCGAAGATTTAATTCACTTACAATAAAAACATCATTTTTAGGTTAGGTTCGTTATGGAACTGGTCATCTCCCTTTTACAACAAATGTGTGTTTACTTAGTGCTGGCTTACATGCTGAGTAAAACGCCGATCATTTTGCCTCTACTGAGCATCTCCTCTCGCCTCAGCCATCGGCTCATTTGTTATGTGCTCTTCTCTGGCTTTTGTATTCTTGGCACCTACTTCGGATTACAGATTAACGACGCCATCGCTAATACACGTGCTATCGGAGCAGTAATGGGTGGCCTGTTTGGTGGCCCTGTCGTTGGTTTCGCGGTGGGACTAACGGGCGGTATTCACCGTTACACCCTTGGTGGTTTTACGGATTTAGCCTGCGCTATTTCGACTACAGCAGAAGGCTTGATTGGTGGCTTGCTGCATGTTTACCTCATCAAGCGCAACAAAGGTGCGATGCTGTTTAATCCAAGCGTGGTATTCAGCGTGACTTTTGTAGCGGAAATCGTACAGATGATTCTGTTGCTCGCCGTTGCCAAGCCCTTCGACCAAGCCTATGAGCTGGTTTCAGCGATTGCGGCTCCGATGATCATTGCTAACTCCGTTGGTGCCGCTCTGTTTATGAGTATTTTGCAAGATCGTAAAACCATTTTTGAAAAGTACTCAGCAACCTTTTCCCGCCGTGCATTGAGCATTGCCGATCGCTCGGTCGGTATTCTGAGTACTGGCTTTAACAGCGAAAACGCCGATAAGATCGCCCGTATTATTTATGAAGAAACAAAGGTCGGCGCGGTCGCTATTACCGACCAAGAGAAGATTCTGGCTTTCGTTGGTATCGGTGATGATCATCATAGGCCAAATACTCCTATTTCATCGCAAAGCACACTCGATTCAATGGAGAAGAATGACATCATCTACCTTGATGGCAGTGAACGCCCTTATCAATGCTCATTAGCGAAAGATTGTAAGTTGGGCTCTGCGTTGATCATTCCTTTGCGTGCAGGTAAAGAGGTAGTGGGAACCATTAAACTCTATGAGCCAAAACGCAAACTGTTTTCAACAGCCAACATGTCAATGGCGGAAGGCATCGCTCAGCTTCTTTCCAGTCAGATCTTATATGGTGATTATCAGCAACAACAAACCCTGCTGGCTCAGGCAGAAATCAAACTGCTGCACGCACAGGTGAACCCACACTTCTTGTTTAATGCGCTAAACACCATCAGCGCCATTACTCGTCGAGATCCAGATAAGGCGCGAGAACTGATCCAAAACCTATCGCACTTCTTCCGCAGTAACTTAAAGCAGAACATCAACACCGTGACGCTAAAGGAAGAGTTGGCACACGTGAATTCCTACTTATCTATAGAAAAGGCACGCTTTACTGATCGCTTAGAAGTTGAAATTGATATTGAACCAGAACTTTTGGATATCAAGCTGCCGAGCTTTACTCTTCAACCGCTCGTTGAGAACGCCATCAAACATGGTATTTCCAATATGTTAGAAGGCGGCAAAGTGAAGATTTACAGCCAAGCTCACCCACAAGGTGCACTGATTACCGTAGAGGACAACGCAGGAAGCTATGAGCCACCAAAAGAGAATCATTCTGGTTTGGGGATGGAAATTGTCGATAAGCGCTTATCGAATCAATTTGGGCGTGATTCAGCGCTAAAAATTACCTCTCAGCAGCACCAATTTACTAAAATGAGTTTTATCATTCCCCACTCGCGATTAGTACAGTGAAAACGCACAAAGGTAGTCTTGGATGTTAACCGCACTCGTCATTGATGATGAACAATTTGCTCGTGAAGAGTTAGCAGAGCTATTGGATGAAACAGGCCAGATTGAGGTGATTGGCGACGCGTCAAACGCCATCAAGGGGCTAAAGAAGATCAATGAGCTCAAACCTGATGTGGTGTTTCTCGACATCCAAATGCCACAGGTGACGGGCATAGAGCTGTTGGGCATGTTAGACCCAGAGACCATGCCTTACGTGGTGTTTGTGACCGCCTACGATCAATACGCTATCCAAGCCTTTGAAGACAACGCGTTCGACTACTTACTCAAGCCCGTTGACCCATGCCGTTTGACAAAAACCGTCAAGCGCCTGAACAAAGTAATGAGTCAATCCGCGCTCACTCAGCAACTATCAGCCATCGCGCCCGAGAGCCTAGACCAGATACCTTGCATTGGACACAACCGCATTGTGATCATGGCAACCGAAACGGTTGAGTGTGCTTACAGTGACATCAGTGGAGTACATGTACGTTCCACCAGCCAAACAGCCAGCACACAGCTCACGCTAAAAACCTTGGAAGAGAAAACCCCATTGGTACGTTGTCATCGACAGTATCTGGTTAGCATCAAAGCCATCAGCGAGATTAAGCTGTTAGAAAACGGATTGGCCGAAATCATTACCAAAACAGGTTTTGAGATCCCGGTGAGCCGTCGTTACCTAAAGGTGCTCAAAGAGCTTTTGGGTATCAGTCACTAAGCGCAAATTCTGGCGAAATCGTGTAGAAATTCCCAATGAAAAAGGCGACCTTGTGGTCGCCTTTTTGGTGTTTGATTGGTCTTAATCGACTTGCTTGATTTGCAGTTCTTTTGGTACTTCGAAGAACATGTTCTCCTCACGACCAAGCACTTCATCAACTGCTTCTGCGCCAACCAACTCTTTAATGCGATCCAAGATTTGATTGACCAACTCTTCTGGTGCAGATGCCCCCGCCGTCACGCCAACTTTTACTTTACCCTCAAACCACTCAGGCATAATGTCTTCTGGGCAGTCTGTTAGGTAACCTGGTGTGCCTAGCTTTTCAGCCAGTTCTTTTAAACGAGTTGAGTTCGATGAGTTTTTAGAACCCACGACAACCATCACATCAACATCAGCAGAAAGCTCACGCACCGCATCTTGGCGGTTTTGCGTCGCGTAACAGATGTCATCTTTACGAGGACCTTGAATGTCTGGGAATACGCGGCGTAGCTCTTCAATTACGTCAGCGGTTTCATCAACAGACAGTGTCGTTTGGCTCACGTAGTGCAGATCCGATGGATCTTTCACGATCGCTTTTAGCTTCTCAACATCGGCTGGCGTTTCCACAAGGTACATGCCACCTGTATCACTTGAATACTGACCCATCGTGCCTTCCACTTCTGGGTGACCAGCGTGACCAATCAGTACCACTTCCATATTGCGACGGCTTGCACGTGCCACTTCCATATGTACTTTGGTTACCAGCGGACAGGTTGCATCGAATACTGTTAGGTCACGAGACTTCGCTTCTTGACGAACGGCTTGAGATACACCATGAGCGGAGAAAATCACAATGTTGTTGTCTGGCACTTCGTGCAATTCTTCAACGAAGATAGCACCACGCTGTTTTAGACCTTCAACCACAAAACGGTTATGCACCACTTCATGTCGAACATAGATAGGTGGCTGATACATCTCTAGCGCACGCTCTACGATGCTAATCGCGCGGTCAACACCAGCACAGAAACCACGTGGGTTAGCTAACAGGATTTTCATTTCATTGCTCATGGAAGTTATCTTTTATTTGGTTCGCTATTCTACTGACAAAATTTCGACTTCGAAAGTCACGTCTTGTCCCGCGAGTGGATGGTTGAAGTCCACAGTTACTGAGTCGCCAGCAATCTCAGTAATGATGCCCGGGATTTCCATTCCATCAGGACCGCTAAATGCCATGATCGTGCCGACTTCAACTTCCGCTTCGCCAACAAATTTAGTGCGGTCCATATGGTGGATATGGTCTGGGTTCGGCATGCCAAAAGCGTCTGCCGCTTTTAGTTCAATTGCCTTTTGTTCGCCTACTTGTAAGCCTAGTAGGCATTGCTCAAAGTTCTCACTCAAGCTGCCGTCGCCCATAATGAACTTAGCAGGCTTGCCCATATTATGTGTGCTGTCCGCTACAGAGCCATCTTGCATTTTGATGGTGAAGTGCAGCGTTACTGCTGAATCTTGATTTATTGTTGTCACGTTACTGCTTCCTTGTTCTTGGGTTTCCTGCGCTCTATCTGATCACGTACTGTGATTGCTTTTTATTGTACGAAGATGCGCGGATTGGGCTCCAACATAATAAAAAGCGTCGTCCGAATCAACGGACGACGCTTAGGGTTATTCGATATATCGCAAAAGATTACTTGTCAGCGTCCTTTTTGCGGAAGCCATCAAGAATGATCATTGCCGCACCAATACAGATAGTTGTATCTGCAAGGTTGAATGCTGGCCAGTGGTAGTTACCCCAGAAGAAGTCTAGGTAATCAACAACAAAGCCGTGAACAACACGGTCAAACACGTTGCCCACTGCACCACCAATAATCAGTGCGTAAGCGATGTTGTTCCACTTTTCTTTGGCTGGAAGCTTGCTCATCCAGTAGGTCAAAAGACCTGTCACAACAAACGCAATACCTGTGAACAACCAGCGTTGCCAACCCGCTTGATCGCTCAAGAAGCTGAATGCTGCACCGTAGTTATGAACATAAAGTAGGTTGAAGAATGGCAGCACCTCAATTCGGTTTGCCCATCCGTAGCCCATGTTGTCCATCACCACCAATTTGATGCCAATATCTGCAATAAATACCAGAATTGCTAACCACAGCCAGCGAACTCCAGATTGCTTTAACGTCAGTGCTTTTTCACTCATTACTTTACCTACAAACAGCCCCAGTAAATACTGGGGCTGTTAATTTTAAAAAAAGTTCAGTCGTTCTAGGTGATTACGCGAATTTACGTACTTCACCTTCGCCGTCTACGTTAGACACACAACGACCACAGATCTTCTCGTGACCTTCGATTGTGCCTACGTCTGGCGTGTGGTGCCAACAACGGTCACACTTCTCGCCTTCAGCTGCTGCTACTTCAACAAACAAGCCTTCGATATCTGTCGCTTGTGCTGCATCCGTCTTCTCACCTAGAGGCTTAACTTTCGCAGCAGATGTTAGTAGAACAAAGCGCAGTTCATCTTCAAGTTTGTTGATCTTCGCCGCTAGTGCGTCATCAGCAAATAGAGTCACTTCAGCTTGTAGTGCACCACCGATGGTTTTCTCTTTACGCGCATCTTCTAGAAGTTTGTTTACTGCACCACGAACCGCTTGGATCTCAGTCCAGAATTCGTTGTTCAGCTCTTCACCTTCAGCAAGACCGAATAGGCCGTCGAACCACTCACCAGTGAATACGAACTTGTCGCGTTGACCTGGCATTTCGTTCCAGATTTCATCTGCTGTGAACGACATGATTGGTGCCATCCAACGAACTAGCGCTTCTACGATGTAGTAAAGTGCTGTCTGACAGCTACGTTGAGCGTTGCCGCCACGTTTTGCTGTGTACTGACGGTCTTTAATTACGTCTAGGTAGAAAGAGCCCATTTCGATTGAACAGAATTGCATTAGACGCTGAGTTACACCGTGTGTGTTGTACTCTTCGTATGCTTTAACGATCTCTTCTTGTGCTGCTAGTGCACGACCAACCGCCCAGCGATCTAGCGCAACCATCTCTTCAACAGGAACGATGTCTGTTTCAGGGTTGAAGCCGCTTAGGTTAGCAAGGAAGAAACGCGCTGTGTTACGGATACGACGGTAAGCATCTGCACTACGTTTTAGGATTTCATCAGAAACCGCAACTTCACCAGTGTAGTCTGTTGAAGCAACCCATAGACGAAGAATGTCAGCACCTAGCTTGTTAGTTACGTCTTTTGGCGCAACCACGTTACCGATAGATTTAGACATCTTACGACCGTGACCATCAACCACGAAACCGTGTGTCAGTACTTGTTTGTAAGGCGCTTCATCTTTCATCGCGATAGATGAAATTAGAGAAGACTGGAACCAACCGCGGTGTTGGTCAGAACCTTCTAGGTATAGGTCTGCACTGTTGCCGTTGTACTCCTCACGAGCATCAACAACTGAGAAGTGAGTTACACCTGAATCGAACCATACGTCTAACGTATCTAGTACTTTTTCGTATTGGTCAGCGTCAGCACCTAGTAGTTCAGCTGCATCGACATCCCACCATGCTTGGATGCCTTTTTCTTCAACCAGCTTAGCGACTTTCTCGATCAGCTCTAGCGTGTTTGGATGAAGTTCTGCTGTTTCTTTATGAACAAACAGAGCAATTGGCACACCCCAAGTACGTTGACGAGAGATACACCATTCAGGGCGACCTTCGATCATACCTTCAATGCGGCTTTGACCCCACTCAGGCATCCACTCTACGTTCTTGATTGACTCTAGTGCTTTAGCACGTAGGCCAGCTTGGTCCATAGAAACGAACCATTGAGGCGTAGCACGGAAGATGATTGGAGTCTTATGACGCCAACAGTGTGGGTAGCTGTGCTCGTAAGCGTGGTGGTGTAGTAGTGCACCTTTTTCTTTCAGTACTTCTACTACCGCATCGTTCGCTTTAAATACGTGCTGACCAGCAAATAGCTCTGTATCTGGTAGGTAAACGCCGTTTGAACCAACTGGGTTTGCTACTTCTAGGTTGTACTTGTTACCAACCGCGAAGTCTTCTTGACCATGACCAGGTGCAGTGTGAACAACACCAGTACCTGAATCAGTCGTAACGTGATCACCAAGGATCGCCGGTACAGTGAAATCGTAGAATGGGTGTTGGAATTGAGAAAGTTCAAGATCCGCACCTTTAGCAAAGCCAAGGTTGTGGAAGTGCTCGATACCTGCACGGTCCATTACGTCTTTCGCCAGCTCAGCAGCAACGATGATACGCTCAGCGTTGTCGCCTTCTGTTTGGATAAGTACGTACTCTAGATCATCACGTAGACATACTGCGCGGTTTGCTGGCAGTGTCCAAGGTGTTGTTGTCCAGATAACGATAGATACGTCACCGTGACCTTCATGACCTTCTGTTAGTTCAAACTTAGACAATAGTGCCGCTTCGTCAGCCGCTTTGAAGCGAACGTCGATAGATGGCGATACTTTATCTTTGTACTCAACTTCTGCTTCAGCAAGAGCTGAACCACAGTCTGTACACCAGTGAACTGGTTTAAAACCTTTCAGTAGGTGACCTTTGCTTGCGATCTTACCAAGAGCACGGATGATGTTCGCTTCAGTTGCGAAATCCATAGTGCGGTATGGCTTGTCCCACTCACCCATGATGCCAAGACGCTTGAAGCTCTCTTTTTGACCTTCAACCTGACCTGCAGCGTACTCACGACATTTCTCGCGGAACTCAGCTGCTGTCACTTTTTGACCTGGTTTGCCGACTTTCTTCTCTACCATCAATTCGATTGGTAGACCGTGGCAGTCCCAGCCTGGGATGTAAGGTGCGTCAAAACCTGAAAGTGTTTTGGATTTAATAATAATGTCTTTAAGAATCTTGTTTAGTGCGTGACCAATGTGAATGTCACCGTTCGCATAAGGAGGGCCATCGTGCAATACAAATGACTTTTTGCCTTTTTTAGCTTTACGGATTTCACCGTAAAGATCTTCTTTGTACCAACGCTTAAGCATTTCTGGCTCACGATTAGCCAGGTTGCCGCGCATTGGAAACCCTGTTTCAGGTAAGTTCAGGGTATCTTTATACTCACTCATCGATTCTTAATTCCGTTATATTGGGCGAAAATTAGACATTATGTTGAACGGTGGAATAAACCGCTCAACGCTTAAGCTGACGCAGCCACACCCTTGCTGCTTCAGCATCCAATACGATTTGTTGTTTAAGTGCTTCAAACGACTCAAACTTTTGCTCGTCTCTAAGTTTATGCAAAAGTTTCACTTCTAGCTGTTTACCATATAAATCAGCGTGAAAGTCGAATAAGTGTACTTCTAACTGTTGGCGAACACCATTTACTGTTGGTCGTTGACCAATGTTAGCGACGCCACCAATCGGCTTATCTCCTAAGCCAAGCGCTTGAACAACATAGACTCCGGAAACCGGAGAAACACAGCGCTTCAACGGAATATTTGCCGTTGGGAACCCAATGGTTCGACCTAGCTTTCTTCCGTGTGAAACACGACCGCTGATGCTGTAATCTCTTCCCAGCATCTCCTGCGCGGAATGCAAATCATCACGAGCCAGCGCTTTGCGAATCGCAGTGCTACTCACTCGTAATTGCTGTAAACAAAAGCTTTGGGTACTTACGACTTCAAAGCCGTACTTTTCCCCTGCTTCTTGTAACATCGCAAAATTACCTGTTCGACCTTTGCCAAAACAGAAATCATCACCAATGACAAGAAACTTAACACCCAATCGACCAACCAACAAGTCACGGATAAACTCTTCCGCCGTTAGGTCAGCAAAATGACGATTGAAGTTAACGCAAAGCAAGCGATCAATGTCGAGCTTACTCAACTGAACAAATTTATCACGCAGTCGCGTTAACCTCGCAGGTGCCTTATCTCGAGCAAACAGCTCCATCGGCTGAGGTTCAAAGGTCATCACAACCGAAGGCAACGAAAGTTTCTCCGCTTGCTCAGACACTTGCTGCAATACTTGTTGATGGCCTCTATGTACGCCATCGAAGTTGCCAATAGTCAGCACGCAACCATGATGGCGCGACTTGATATTGTGAATGCCTCTGATCAGTTCCATTGGATACTGCTTTATGCCTCTGTTTTTACTTTGCACTGTGTGAAACTGACGGATTATATACCAATCAACCTTATTCTGTCCCAGCTTTTAGGTCTTTTAAACGTACGCCGAGTAAAAACACAACGGCTAGGTAAACGACAGCACCAAGTCCAATCAACATTCCTAGCACGCCACTACGGTGAGCAAAGCTCCAATCCAACCACACAGACATGTCTTCAAGTTGCCATAAGATAGCCGCAACCATCGCTGCACCAGCTATCATCAAACGTATAATAAAGAAGACAGTTCGCTTAGTGATTTGGTACACACCGGCAATGTGCAAGCCGCGGTATAGCAGCGCCATGTTTACAAAAGCAGAAAGCGCCGTCGCAATAGCAAGACCAACGTAACCGTAGAAGTATGCAAAGATCGCGTTGAAGACCATATTCGTCACCATTGCAATGATGCCGTACTTCACTGGGGTTTTGGTGTCTTGACGCGAGTAGTAACCTGGCGCAAGCACTTTAATCAGCATGAAGTTAAGCAGACCAGAAGCATACGCTAATAAAGAGAGAGAGGCTTGATGTACGTCTTGCGGAGAAAACTCACCGCGCATGAATAGCACCATCAACATTGGCTTCGCTAGTACCATCAAACCAAGCATTGCAGGAATACCTAATAAGGTAACCATGCGTACGCCCCAATCCATGGTGTGTGCAAAACCTTCACTGTGTGCGTCTACATGTTTACGCGATAGTGAAGGAAGAATCACCGTGGCAATCGCGATACCAAACAGACCTAGTGGGAATTCCAATAAGCGATCGGAATAGTACAACCAACTGATCGAACCGGTTTGTAGGAAACTGGCAATAAAGGTATCAAACAGTAAGTTAATTTGGCTTACCGACACACCAAATAGAGCAGGAATCATAAGGGTGCGGATCTTCACCACGCCCGGATCGCGCCAGCCCCATTTTGGCTTAACCATCACACCCGCTTTAATAAGGAAAGGAATTTGGAATAAGAACTGCACCAAGCCCCCCAGAAGAACACCGATGGCAAGACCGATTTCTGGCTGCGATATCTGCGGCGAGATAAACCATGCAGCCAAAATGATCATCACATTAAGGAAGACAGGGGTAAAAGAAGAAACCGCAAACTTACCTAACGTATTGAGGATAGCCCCCGAAAGCGCTACAAAAGTGATGAACCATAAATAAGGAAAGGTAATCTTGAGCATCACGCTGGCAAGTTCGAACTTCTCAGCCGCCGGACCACCATGCATCCAGTCCAAAAACCAACCAAAGCCAAAAAGTGCCGTTACGACACCAGAGCCTAAAACCCCGAGAATGGTAACAATAGAGACAATCACACCTAACGTACCAGCAGCACGGGCAATCAATTCTCGGGTTTTGTCCATATCCCCTTGGGCGTGGCTTTCGGTTAGTACTGGTACAAAAGCCTGAGAAAACGCGCCTTCAGCAAACAGACGACGTAAGAAATTAGGGATTTTATTGGCAAAGAAGAAGACGTCGGCACTCGCGCCGGCCCCCATCAAGTTTGCTACTACTACATCACGAACTAAACCTAGGACGCGCGAAATTAATGTCATGGCACTGACGATCATGCCAGACTTGAGCAGTCGTTTACTCACTGTAACCTCGGAATATCACCAAAAGATAGCCAACCCTATTCCTCTAAGCCTTTGAAAGCTACAAATGGGCGTTAAAAATATATCCGTTTATTGTCAGATCTAGGCGGATAATTATTAGCAATGGTCTAAAAATGCTGTTAGAATCCCCGCCATCTTAACCGCGATGACCTTTGTTACCAAAATTTGTTTTGGTTTCGATTGGTTTTTGCACAAATCATTTGACATTTAGGCGCAAATGAGGGATAGTCCTCGCCCTTAAATTGTCATAGAAATAAGTTTTTGGGAGTTAGACCCTTGGCAAATAGTAAATCTGCTAAGAAGCGCGCTATCCAAGCTGAGAAACGTCGTCAGCACAATGCTAGCCGTCGCTCAATGATGCGTACTTACATGAAGAAAACTGTTGCTGCTATCGAAGCAGGCGACAAAGAAGCTGCAACTGCTGCATTCGCTGCAGTTACACCTATCCTAGACCGTATGGCGACTAAAGGCCTTATTCACAAGAATAAAGCAGCTCGTCATAAGTCTCGTTTCACTGCACAAATCAAAGCTCTTTAATAGAGAATTGATTCCACAGTGAAGAAAAAACCGGCTCACGCCGGTTTTTTTATATCTAAAATTTAGTGTTACTAAATTGAAAGCATAAAAAAAAGCTGGCAATGCCAGCTTTTTCTCATTTGTGACCTGTCATCACACGGTAGCTTCTGCACAATAGAGGCCATGAAGTGTTTGAATAAGCTCTTTCACTTCATCACTCTTTAATGTGTAGTAGACCGTTTGCGCTTCTTTTCGCGTTGCAACCAACTCATCGCGTCGAAGCCACGCTAAGTGCTGAGACAGTGCCGATTGACTCAACTCTAGTTTTGCGCAAAGCTCCCCGACCGAAAGCTCTTGATTATGCAGCATGCAAAGGATTTGTAAGCGTCTTTCATTTGCCATCGCTTTAAGCAACACGACAGCTTTGGCGGAGTTTTTCTCCATTTCTTGTAGATTCATGTGCTGTACCTCTAGCTACAACTTACTTTCCCCAACCCTGGCCAGTTTGTTGTGTTACAAAGATTTTATAATTTCGAGTTATAATTTTGTCGATAGTAATCTATTTATTTGCGCAACGAAACTTGTTCATTCAAACATTTGGCTAAAATCTGCATCACAAACGTTCTTTACTGCTGGATGTTGTATCATTCGCTCGGCAAAGATGACGTAATACTCTTCTTTAAGGTCGTCTACATGACCGATCAGCTGCAAATTACGGTCATCTTCAATCTCCGACATATAAACCGTCGGTGCTAAGAAAATGACATCATCGCGATATCGAGCAAAGGCCTTCATTAACGCCACATCATCAAATTCACCCAATACATCTGGTTGCAATCCTTGACGATCAAACCACTGAAGAACTTTACGTCCCATTGCGGTTCGGCTAGCAGGAATGAGCAGTTTTTTCTTTTCAAGGATTTCAGGGAACTTCACATCGGCGATTTCAGAGGAGGCAAAAAAGCTCATACTGCTTTCGCCAAGCTTTTTACTGTACAAGCCAGGACTTTGTGTCGAATCTACCGGGCAATCGGAAAGTATCATGTCGAGCTTATGTTGCGACAAACGTTCTAGTAGTAGCTCGTGCGTCGACTCGTAACAGCGTAAGTGAATGCTGTTATCTTCCGGAACTGTCGTCATTAATACTTTGCTAACGAGTCGCTTTGACAATGCATCGGCGACACCGACTTCAAATAGGATATTGGAGTGCTGGCTATAGTTGACGATATCAAGCATCTCGTAGCTCAAACCAAACATACGATCCGCATATTTAAATACCAATTGTCCAAGCTCTGTTGGCTCAACCGTTCGCCCGTTCCGCTTGGTCAACTTCCCCTTCATACGGTCTTCAAGTGCTTTAATCTGTCCTGTCACAGTTTGTGGCGTCAGGAACAATGCATCGGCAGCTTTTGTTACCGAGCCTTGTTTACACACCATCCAGAAGTAATAAAGGTGGTTATAGTTTAAGTGCGACATAGCCATTCCCTAGAAAGAAGATGACACTTTTTATATCAAATGTGACAACGACAAACAATAACTTCGACAAAACCTACACAAACATAAGAAAACAATAGTTTTACCGAAAATATCATATTCATACTGTCATAAAACTTGAAGCAAAACGCACTTTTTTAATCTGCTCTTAAAACTTATCAATAAAACAAAAGTGAAATTAAATCATATAAAATCAATAACTTATTTTCATGTGAATTTTTCTTCACAGATAACTATCAAAAAGAATAATAAAAATTCTCCATAGAAACTGAACTGTCATATTACTGAAATATTTCATCTCTAACATCGCCCTCAGTTTCAACAACAGACCAAATAAACGAACTGAAAGGTCCACGGAGAAAATTATGATGAACCAAGCTACTTCTACAGCAGCACCAATCTCGAGCACGACTCGCTGGTTACGCTGGGCTAACTTGGCATTCATGTTGTATCTGCTTCTTCTAGCAGTATCTATGGTTGGTAGCGGCTTCAAATGGGCAACTGGCGATCAAGCTAAAGTACTCTTTGAATTTGCGTCTCACCCAGTCGCAGGTCTAATGATCGGTTTGGTAGCTACGGCACTGATCCAGTCTTCAAGTACCGTAACTTCTATTATTGTGGGCTTGGTTGCAGGTGGTCTACCTGTAGAAACCGCTATCCCTATGGTAATGGGTGCTAACATCGGTACAACCGTAACAAATACACTTGTTTCGCTTGGTCACGTTCGTTGTAAAGACGAATTCAAACGTGCATTCGCAAGTGCAACAATCCACGACTTCTTTAACCTACTTGCAGTACTGATCTTCCTACCATTGGAAATGATGTTCGGCATCCTAGAGAAAATCTCTCACTGGTTGGTATCGCCATTGCTAAATACAGGTGATATGAGCATGAAAGGCTTTGATTTCATCAAGCCAATCACTAAACCAGTAGTAAGTGCAATCAAAGAGCCACTAGCAACATTTGGCGACACTATGGGTGGCGTAGCGCTAATCGCTCTAGGTATCGGTACTATCTTCGTAGCTATCACGGTTATGGGTAAACTAATGAAGAGCCTAATGGTTGGTCGTGCACGTGACATCCTTAAGAACGCAATCGGTCGTGGTCCTATCCACGGTATCGTATCGGGCTCTGTAGTTACTGTTCTTGTTCAGTCTTCTTCTACGACAACAAGTCTAATGGTTCCACTAGTAGGCTCAGGTGTTCTAAAAGTACGTGACATCTACCCATTCACTCTAGGTGCAAACATCGGTACATGTATCACGGCTCTACTAGCAGCAACAGCGGTATCTGGCGAGTTCGCAGTATTCGCACTGCAAATTGCACTAGTACACCTAACGTTCAACATTCTGGCGACATTGTTCATCTTCGGTATCCCGTTCCTACGTGAGATTCCAGTGAAATGTGCAGAAGTGATTTCAGAACTAGCTATTAAGAATAAAGCGGTTGTAGCAGGTTACCTACTGGCAGTATTCATCGTGCTACCAGGCTCTATCCTTGCTCTGACAGCATAATAATAAGATTACCATCGCTTATTTTAGGCTCCACTTCGGTGGGGCCTTTTTTCGTTTTGGGGAAGCGAAAACGGGCTCGCCCTATGGAACGCTACGCTTCGGGATAAGGGATAAGGGATAAGGGATAAGGGATAAGACTCGATTATATCCACCTAGGACGGTAAGTTCTGTCAATACTCTCTAACCTTCACTGAGCTTCCAGCGCCACACTCTCGCTACCTACAGCAAAGTGCTTTCATTTCTTAATCACGCAGTAAACTGTGGTAAAAGAGACTCCCGACGACGCTCCTTCGTCGCTTTCGGGAATGACACCATTTGATTTCAGAGTGATTGAACGTCATCCTCAAGAGCGAGGCACGCGCGAGTTGGGGAGCTTTTATTCCCTCTCACATCTCGGAGCGAAGCGTTCCTCAGGGCAAAGCCCGTTCCTTCCCCCCGCCCTTCGGGCGTAAAAAAGCCGCCCATAAAGGCGGCTTAGAAACTCAATATACTCGTTAAACTGAGAACGGGTACTGAATTGGGTCGTGATGCTCGTAACCTTCTACCCAGAAGTCATCTAAGGTTACCCATGTTTCCAAATCTTCTAACGATTTGATTTCTGGGTTGATGTGGAAAGTTGCGGCTTTTAGTGGGTCACGCTTCAACTGGATGTCACGCATTGGCGCAAGCTGATCTTCGTAGATGTGTGCGTTAACAATCTTATGGTAAGCCTGACCAGGTTTCTTACCTGTGATTTGCGCCATGATTGCCAAGAACACATACACTTGAACCATATTGAAGTTCAGACCCAGCGGAACGTCACAAGAGCGCTGTGTGCTGTTTAGGTACAACGTGCCACCTAACAGTGAGAAGTGGTGGCTGTACATACATGGACGCAAACAGCCCATGTGGAATTCGCCAGGGTTGTAGAAGTTTAGGATTTCACCACGGTCATCAACACCGCGCGTCAAATCATCCACAATCTTACGCAGCTGGTCGATATGACCGCCATCTGGCTTCGCCCATGAACGACCTTGAACGCCGTATACGCGTCCCATGTCGTCTTCACCCTTACGGAATGGGTTGTTCAACCATGCTTCATTTAGGTTTGCGTTCGCATCCCATGTTTTCGTACCTAGCTTACGGAAATCTTCAGCGTTGTCGTAGCCACGGATATAACCAAGTAGCTCAGCAACTGCCGCTTTCCAAAAGCTCTTACGTGTCGTTACTAATGGGAATTGGTTGTTAGCAACATCGTAGGTCAAGTCTGCGTTGATCACCGTTAGGCAGCGTTTGCCTGTGCGTTCGTTTTCAACCCAAGTGCCTTGGTCAACGATACGCTGACACAAATCTAAATACTGTTTCACACCAATTCCTTACTTCGTTTCTGCTTGGACTTTGTCTTGGTACAGACCACGTTTGTACGCCCAAACCATCATTAGAACACCCAGAATGATCATCGGTGACGATAGGATTTGTCCCATCGAAATGTAACCACCAAATAGACCAAGCTGTGCATCCGGTTCGCGGACAAACTCAACTAGGAAACGGAATGTACCATATCCAGCTAAAAATAGCCCTGATACCGCACCTAAAGGACGAGGCTTTTTGATGAACCAGTTCAGAATGAAGAACAGCACAATGCCCTCTAGGAACATCTCATAAAGCTGGGATGGGTGACGAGGCAATGGACCGCCATTCGGGAAGATGATCGCCCATGGTACGTCTGTTACGCGTCCCCAAAGTTCGCTGTTCATGAAGTTACCCATACGGCCCATGCCAAGGCCAAATGGAACCAATGGGGCTACAAAGTCTGCTACACCAAAGAAAGTGCGACCATTCTTATGTGCGTACCAGAACATGGCCGTGATAACACCTAACAGACCGCCGTGGAATGACATACCACCCGTCCAAACTTTGAATAGGTATAACGGGTCTGCTAAGAACAAATCAAAGTTGTAGAAAATCACATAGCCAACACGGCCACCAATCACTACCCCAAGGAAACCCGCAAACAACAAGTCAGAAACTTGCTCACGCGTCCAACCACTACCCGGCTTATCTGCACGACGATTTGCCAACCATAGTGCGAACATGAAGCCGACTAGGTACATCAAACCGTACCAACGAACAGAAACAGGACCAATAGAGACTAAAACCGGATCAATATTGGGAAATTCAAAGTATCCCTGAGACATAAATCATTCTCTTCTTATTACTAATAAAACAGGTGGACTTTACAGCAGCATAGTCGCTGCAACGAACATCAAGAACACAGCAAAAATCTTCTTCAAGACTGCTGTTGGAAGGTTGGTTGCCATCTTCGCGCCGACTTTCGTCGTGAGCATCGACGTCATTGCAATCGCCGCTAAAGCTGGCAGGTAAACATAACCCACACTGTAGTCAGGTAACCCTTCTACCTTGTAGCCATGTAATATGAATCCAATCATGCCTGAAATGGCAATCACGCAGCCGCACACCGACGAGGAGCCAACCGCTTTACGCATTTCAATACCATGCTTGTTTAAAAAAGGCACCGACAGCGAACCACCGCCAATACCAGCAAGACTTGAAACCACACCAATTCCCGTTCCGTACATCATAGTGACCGGACTACTCGGCATTGGCTTCTCGCTTTTCGTCTTAATTGAGCGAAACATCTGCACAGCTAGACACAGCACAATCACCCCAAAGACTTTCGGTAAGTAATGCGTTGGGATCCACTCGGCGATATTGGCACCAACAAAACCGCCAATCACCACGCCAGGCATCAGCCATTTGACGACGAACATATCGACGTTGCCAAGCTTAAGGTGATTAAGCGCCGATGACCCCGAAGTGACGATGATGCTCGCTAATGACGTTGCTAACGCCATGTGCATGCTCATCTCTGGAGAGATACCAGCAAGAGGAAGAAGATAAAGTAGTGCAGGTACAACAATTAGCCCGCCTCCGATACCAAGAAGCCCAGCCATCACGCCTACAAAAGCGCCCAGCGCGAGCAATAATATGAATAAAGAGATGGTCACAATTACCTACTTCTTACCTGCACGAATAAAGCCGGCAAAACCTTGTTGAATAAAGAAATCGTGCATCATTTGATGGATTTCTTGCCCGTAAGAGCATGACATGGCCTTTTCGACGAGTTTTTCTAATTCTTTTTTCTGGCTATGACGAATCAAATATTTCACCTTAGCCACGTTCGAGGTGTTCATACTCAAACTGTTGTAGCCTAAGCCCAACAGGAGCAACGCACCAAATGGATCACCAGCTAGCTCACCACAAATACACACAGGCACTTGATATTGGTGGCAAACATCGTGAATCTGTTTTAACGCTAACAATACCGCTGGATGCATGGATTCATAGACATCCGCAACACGGGAATTGTTCCGATCGACAGCCAACAAATATTGCGTTAAGTCGTTGGTACCGACGGAAACGAAGTCAACACGGTGAGCGATAGCCGGCAGCAAGTACACCATTGAAGGCACTTCGATCATCACCCCAACCTTCGGAGCTTGAATTCGCTCATCCAACAACACCACCTCGCTGTAGGCTTGATTAATCAGTGCGACGGCGTCGTCGAACTCTTTAATGCCTGACACCATTGGCAATAAAATGCTCAAGTTACCACTTTCCGCACTCGCCCTTAGCATCGCTCTCAATTGGATCAAAAAGATGTCTGGGTGATCCAAGGTAAAACGAATACCACGCCAGCCTAAAAATGGGTTGTCTTCATCAATAGGCAAATACGGCAATGGTTTATCACCACCGATATCTAGGGTGCGCATTACAACGCGTTGATTCGGGTAACTGTTCAGAATCGCTTGGTACTGATGATACTGCTCATCTTCAGACGGAAAGTGATGCTGAAGTAAAAAAGCGATTTCCGTTCGATACAAACCAACGCCATCAACACCGGAGTTGATCGCGATATTGCTATCGGCACTCAAACCCGCGTTGAGCATTACTTCAACATGGCAACCATCTTGCGTGATCGCAGGCAGTGCTAAGTCTTTGTTCACCATGGCGAACAATTCAGACTCTTCACTAACAAGGCTACGATACTCACGCAAAAGCTGCCTGTTCGGTTCTAAATAAATCTCACCAGTGTACCCATCAACAATGCCGTTCTTACCATTTACGACGCTGGTGTTGATGTTCGCGCCCATGATGGCAGGAACACCCAATGCACGTGAGAGAATCGCAGCGTGGGAGTTTGCAGCACCTTCTAGTGACACCACAGCCAACAGATGTTGCTTTGGAATTGATGCGAGTAAAGTCGCCGTAAGTTCATTGGCAACCAAGATCACCGGACGATCAATCGAGGCATGCTCTTGCTCACTGTTGTGCAAGAAATACAGCAGACGTTGTCCCAACTCTCGAATATCTTGCGCGCGCTCACGCAGGTACACGTCTGACATACGCGCAAAGCGGTTCGAGTAGGTTTCAACAACTTGGCGCAATGCCCAGTCAGCACGATCGCCTTTTTCAATCTGCTTCTTGAGATCGCCACGCAGCATTGGATCGTTGAGTAAGTGAGTAAAAAGGTCGAAGATCGCCAAGGCGTCTTTATTGATTTCACTGTCGAACTTCTTGCGCATACGACGAAAATCGCTCAGCGCCCTTTCCACCGCGACCGCAAGCAGTTCATGCTCTCGTTCTTTATCTAAGGCAGAGGCAGGGAAAACATCGCTCAAATTAGGCTGGGTATTGTCAAACCAGAACTCACCTATCGCGACCCCCGTTGAAGCTGGTAGCCCTTTAATCACCTTTGGTTTAGAGGCAAGTTGCCAATGACCGAGATTTTGCGCATGGGCAATCAGTATTGCAATCTGAGCAGACAAGGTAACAAGGAAAGACTCTTCCATCTCACTGAACAAACGCGGCGTTTTCTGCTGGATAACCAACACACCTAATACTTGCTTACGATGAATGATCGGTGTGCCTAGGAAGGAGTGGTACACCTGCTCACCCAACTGAGGGAAGAATTTAAAATCAGGGTGAGTAGAAGCCTCAGCAAGGTTTAATGGCTCTGCACTGCGCTTCACCAAACCGACTAAGCCTTCATTGAAGTTGATATGAATGCTATCGCCTTCAAAAATCAGGCCTTGAGTTGCCATTAACTCAAGGCGCTGCATTTCGTCGTTAGCAAGATAGATAGTACAACATTCAGTGCATAGGGCTGCGCAAGTCTCTTTTACTAATATGTCGAGTGCCAGATGCACGTCATCGACTCTGGAGACTTTTTCAACTATTTCCCTTAGCTGACTGAGCATGTTAATCCTCTATCTACGTTGCTTTTTTCTTTTCCCTTTCGTCTTGCGCTCTCGAAAAGGCATGGCTAAAGATGCAAACTCTTTCATTGCGCGACGGTATACGTCACGCTTGAAAGAAACAACTTGCCTAACTGGATACCAGTAGCTTACCCAGCGCCAACCATCAAATTCAGGGGATTTCCCACGCTGCATATTAATGCGGGATTCATCGCATTCTAATCGCAGCAGAAACCATTTCTGTTTTTGGCCGATACAAACAGGCTTGGAGTCCCAACGCACCAATCGCTTTGGTAGCTTATATCTTAACCAATGACGACTTGTTGCGATGATCTTAACGTCTTTTTTCGTCAGACCGACTTCTTCATATAACTCCCTGAACATGGCTTGTTCAGGTGTTTCACCTTCGTCAATCCCACCTTGTGGAAATTGCCATGAGTGTTGCCCGTATCGTTTAGCCCAGAAGACCTGACCATGGTTATTACATATCACAATACCAACATTGAGTCGGTAACCATCGCCATCTATCACTGGCTAACCTCTATGAATAATTTTTTATTACCGTGATTTTTCCACATATCCCCATTACTAGCAAACTTACTGATGTGATATGAGCAAGATTTATTAGCTTTTGGCCAATTTTGGATATCTTTTGAACAAATATTATTTTATCAACACAAGACTGAGACATAGCCCACATTTATTCACCTTTTCTGTGAATAACTTTGTGAAGAAAACGCTATCAACAAAGAATTTTGTTCAAAACCATTATTGGCAACATTTATAAAGGTTTAAACCAAAACACATAAGAATATGATTAATAAAGATTTAAATTTAAAACTGATGATTTATTGATCTTATTTTTCCTGATGATCTTTTCATCAAATACAGATCGGTCAAAGATCGCACAATCGGTTATTTATCCACATTAGACAGGTAAGACTTCATGATATCTTAATAAAATCAAGTCTCAATCACGTACCAAACCCCTGTTTATTCATCCAGCCCAGCTAGAGATCCTATTGGTCACTTCCTAATCTGTGGATAAGTTATGGATTGATCATTCTTAACCCAGCTCGATGAAATCTTCGACAGAGGATTTTATTCAAATTTGTTAGACTAGATGTTTTCCAACACCACCTTGTCATTATGAAACCAGAACCACAATCTGAAGCAGAACTGATGGAACGCGCGCACGACATTGCGGGCTTAAGCTTTACAGAGCTTGCCAAAGAGGCAGGCATGACAGTTCCTGAAAACTTAAAACGCGATAAAGGCTGGGTTGGGCAATTACTGGAATGGCACTTAGGTGCACCAGCTGGCAGTAAACCGCAACAAGATTTCGCTAAGCTTGGGATCGAGCTAAAAAGCATTCCGATCAGTTATTCTGGCAAACCATTAGAAACAACCTTCGTCTCTGTTGCGCCACTGACAGGAGTACAAGGCTTAACATGGGAAACCAGTCACGTGCGTAACAAGCTATCTCGTGTGCTTTGGGTTCCAGTGGAAGGAGAACGTGAGATTCCGTTAGCTGAACGCCGCGTCGGTAGCCCTTTGATTTGGTCACCGGATCAAGAAGAAGAGTTAATTCTGAAAAACGACTGGGAAGAATTGATGGAATTGATCGTTTTGGGTAAGTTTGATCAAATTTCCGCCAGACACGGAGAAGCGCTTCATCTGCGCCCTAAAGCCGCGAACGCAAAAGCACTGACGGAAGCTTACAGTTCAAATGGTAAGCCGATAAAAACCCTGCCCCGCGGTTTCTACCTCAGGACACAATTCACCGAACAGATACTATTGAAGCACTACATCAACGCTCAATCAGAGTGATCAATGCGTTACGAGTGACAATTCAATATCGCAGTAAGAGGCTGTACCCTCGCTACCGAACTCATCGTATGCGTTGTGCAGTCTCAAATACGCTTTATCAATCCCCAACCTCAGCAGCTCTTCTTTCACCAAATCTAACGATCCAAAATGAATCGGATCTTCGCCGTCTTTGATTGGCTCTAGTTGGTGTTTGTACTCCACTGCTAACAGATAGTCAGAGACATCAGAACAACCTATCACAAAGACCTTCGGAGTTTTATAGGAGTCTTTGTGGTGGCCATGCAACCACATGTCGAGTTGATGCTTCTGCATAATGCACCTCCTTCACAAGATCCTTTAAGTCTAGTTACCGTATTGATAAGTTTCGAGTTAACTACAAAGCGAAACTTAAATCATTTGCGACAGCAACTAAAAATCTCCTATATTGGAATGACTTATTCAGTCGGTAACTCTTCAAGGATGTGAAATGCAATATACAAAACTACCGCACTCATCACTCGAGATCAGTAAGATCTGCCTTGGCACTATGACGTTTGGTGAGCAAAATACCGAACAAGAAGCTTTTCAACAGCTCGACTTTGCCCTCGATCATGGGGTGAACTTCATCGATACTGCCGAGATGTATCCCGTACCACCGAAAGCAGAAGCACAAGGACTCACCGAGCAGTACATTGGCAATTGGTTAGCGAAAAGCGGTAAACGCGAGAAAGTGGTTTTAGCAACGAAAGTCGCTGGTCCGCGCAACGTCCCATACATTCGTGAAAACATGAGCCTTAACCGTCGCCATATTCACACTGCGATCGACGATAGCTTAAAACGCCTGCAAACCGATTATGTCGATCTATACCAATTGCATTGGCCACAGCGTCAGACCAACTGCTTTGGTCAGCTCAACTACCCTTACCCAGATAAGCAAGAAGAGGTCACGCTGATCGAGACCCTTGAAGCTCTCACGGAGTTAGTCAACGCAGGTAAAGTGCGTTACATCGGTGTCTCAAACGAAACGCCATGGGGCGTGATGTCACTGCTACGTTTAGCAGAAAAACATGATTTACCGAGAATCGTCTCGATTCAGAACCCGTATAACTTATTGAACCGCAGCTTCGAAGTCGGCTTATCTGAAATCAGCCATTACGAAGGCGTTCAGCTACTCGCATACTCACCGCTGGCGTTTGGCTGCTTAAGTGGTAAATACCTCAACGGAGCCAAACCAGAAGGTGCGCGTTGCACAATTTGGGAACGCTTTGCTCGCTACTTCACACCACAAGGCGTTAAAGCGACAGAAGCATACGTCAACCTAGCTCGTGACCACGGTTTAGACCCTTCGCAAATGGCGCTTGCCTTCGTGAATCAGCGTCCATTTGTTGGTTCTAACATCATTGGTGCGACTAACCTAGAGCAACTGAAGTCCAATATCGACAGCATCAATATTCATCTAAGTGAAGAATTGCTTAATGACATCCAAGCGATTGGTACGACTTACTCGAACCCTTGCCCATAGTGAGCGCCGAGCAAACAATACAACACCAAACGTAATAACGAAAAAGGCTGACCATGATGGTCAGCCTTTTTTCTTAGCCCAAATTGAATCGAATGTGTGTGGGAGTTTCAACTTGGGCTTTCGATTACGTCAGTATTCGCGAAGTTAACACACGACGAAGGTGACGAACTCGACGTTCAACTTTTACCGCGTCAGGTACGCTAGCTTGTGTTGAACGGCCATCTTTATCCAGGCCAATGTCTTTTAGTAAGTGCTCGTTAATCCATGGAATATCATGAGAACTACGACGAACCATACGTTGCCATTGCTTTTCTTCACGTTTCAGATCGGCTTTCAAAAGCACCGTGGCCAGTTTTAGATAGATAGAGTGACGCATAATTTTTCTCCAAATAGCGATAGATAATCGACTGGGAAAAATAGTGGGATAATTAAACAGAGAGATTCTGTTGAGACTAAGCCGCTACTTTTCCGCAGCCTAGTAAAATAGAAAGGTTACGGATTAATTTAATCTAATGAGCCAGTAAAATCTGGTTTGGTCGCATCAAAGGTTGAGCGAGCATCAGACATACGATCAGCGCAAGCAGTGGTGTTAACAACGTAATGTTTCATCTTGCGCCTCCTAGCTAAAAATTAATCCGTGATTGATGTGGTATAACTCATTGAGTTACGGTTGAATTGTAAGCAACAGAGGATATTTATCAAACCATTTTTGTCCTTTCGATTAAAAACAAACCAATAGGCTAAAATTAGGTTTCATATAGTTTTTTGAATAACATATTCAACTAAGGAATATATAAAAACTCGAGTTTTATAAATACCCAACATTTACGCACAAAAAAGGAGCGACATTCCGCTCCTTTCATCTTGCTGCTAGATAGACGGTTTATACCGTCTGCTCTGAAATCAAGTTGTGTTTGTTCAGTAATCGATACATGGTAGCACGCGATACACCAAGCTCTTTTGCGGCATTCGATACCTGACCGGAGTGCGACTCCAACACCACCAGCAATGCATCTCGTTCGCTCTTCTCACGAATCGACTTCAGACTGCGTTTTGAGTCATTACGTTGAGGCAAGTCTAAGTGATGCTCTTCAATCATGACGCTATCAGACATCAGAACTGCGCGTTTAACTTGGTTCATCAACTCACGGACGTTACCTGGCCAGAAGTAACGGGTCAGCGCTTTCAAAGTGTCTTCCGAGAAGCTCTTTGCCTGTGAGTTGTACTCTTTTGAGAACTCCTGCAGGTAGAAACGCGCCAACAAAGCGATGTCACTTGCTCGCTCTTTCAAGCTCGGTACGTTGATGCGCAGTACGTTGATATAATGGTAAAGCTCTTCATTGAAGTCACCATCGATTAGCGCTTTCTCAACGTCGGATGAGTTCGCAGCCAGAACACGCACATTAACGTTTTTCGCGCCATCACGAGTCTCAATCGTACCTTCTTGCAAGAAGCGCAAGAGATTCATCTGCTGCTCTTTCGAAATCGTTAAGATGTCATTGAAAAGAACGGTACCGCCATCAGCTTGCTCAAGTAGGCTTGGCCCCATCTCTTCATCGGCATCAATACCAAACACTTCCGCTTGGAAACGTTGCTCGTTGAGTGCACGACAGTTGATTGACAAAAATGGCTTGTGAGAGCGTGAAGAGACTTTATGAATCGCACGCGCAACGGCCTCTTTACCAGTACCGCTTTCGCCGTAGATAAGAATACTCACATCCGTTGGACCAATACGTTTCACTTGATCACGCAGACGCTTCATTGGGATAGATTCACCAATCAACCCCATGTCTAGGCTATTACCAAAGCTTGGCCAGACTTTCTTCTCTAGTTTTAGCATGCCCAATTGGTGGCCAATGGTGCTTAGCAGCTGCGCATCTGGGATTGGCGCAGTGAAGAAGTCGATACAGAAGTTCACGATGAACTGACAGATGGTATCAGTTCCAAGTTGAGATTCGCGGATGAACGCCAACCAACGCACGTGCTTATGAGAACTCACTAAGTTTGCTAAACCGTTAAGACTGAACTCATCATGGCTGAGGTCAACTATACCAATGCATGGTCCAATATCTTCTAACAATGTGTTGGCTTTACGTAAGTCACCCACTTGGTGACACTTCCATCCCACTTGTTCTAGTACTGATAACCAAGGTTCGTAAGTACCGCCAACTACGACTAGCGATCCCGGAATGGAATCCATCTTAAACTGCCCAGCCATTCTTTAACCCTTATTGATTGTTGATAGAAATTTCGCTCCACAAACCCATCTTTGCGAACGGGTAACATTATCGAGACTGTGCCTGATGAAGTCTGTCTCAATATTAAGACTATGCAACAGATTGAGATTTGGCGAATGGTTATTTGACTATACCATCCGGACTTAAATGCAAATAGTTGAATTAGCTCAAATTAAAGTTACAAAAAAACCACCCGAAGGTGGTTTTTTATAACTCAGCGAGGAGATTACGCTTGTGGGCGCATCGCTGGGAATAGGATCACGTCACGGATAGTGTGTGTGTTAGTCAGCAGCATAACTAGGCGGTCGATACCGATACCTTGGCCTGCTGTTGGCGGTAGGCCGTGCTCTAGTGCAGTGATGTAGTCTGCATCGTAGAACATTGCTTCGTCATCACCAGACTCTTTCGCTTCAACCTGTGCTTTAAAGCGCGCGTCTTGGTCTTCAGCGTCGTTAAGCTCAGAGAAGCCGTTCGCTACTTCACGGCCACCGATGAAGAATTCAAAGCGGTCAGTGAAGAACGGGTTGTCATCGCTACGACGAGCCAATGGAGAGATATCTGCTGGGTAGCCAGTGATGAACGTTGGCTGCATTAGCTTAGGTTCTGCTGTTTCACCAAAGATCTCTTCAAGAAGCTGACCACATGTCCAGAATGGTTCTACTTCAACGTGAACAGATTTCGCGATAGAAACCATTAGGTCACGGTTTTGAATGTCTTCTTCTGTTAGCGCTTGGATTTGCGCGTGGTCTGGGTTGTAGTGCTTGATTGCTTCGAACATGCTCATACGAGTGTAAGTGCCACCAAACTCAACCGTGTCTTCACCGTAAGGCATTGACGTTGAACCTAGAACTTCTAGAGCAACTGAGCTTAGTAGCTCTTCAGTTAGGTCCATCAGATCTTTGTAGTCTGCGTACGCCATGTAGAATTCCATCATTGTGAATTCTGGGTTATGACGTGGAGAAAGACCTTCATTACGGAAGTTACGGTTGATTTCGAATACGCGATCAAAACCACCAACAACTAGACGCTTCAGGTATAGCTCTGGCGCAATACGTAGGTACATTGGCATGTCTAGTGCGTTGTGGTGCGTGATGAATGGACGCGCACTCGCACCGCCAGGGATAACGTGCATCATTGGCGTTTCAACTTCCATGAACTGCTTAGAGATCATGAAATTACGGATTGCAGACATTACTTTAGAACGTACTACGAACGCTTGACGAGAATCTTCGTTAACGATTAGGTCAACGTAACGTTGACGGTAACGCATCTCTTGGTCAGTTAGACCGTGGAATTTCTCTGGAAGTGGACGTAGTGCTTTAGTTAGCAACTCGTACTCTTCCATGTTCACGTATAGGTCGCCTTTACCAGACTTGTGAAGTGCACCTTTCACACCGATGATGTCACCGATATCTAGGCCTTGGTATTGGTCTTTCAGTACTTTTTGTACCGCTTTGTCAGCGTAAGCTTGGATACGGCCAGAAGTTTCTTGGATTACCAAGAATGGACCACGTTTAGCCATGATACGGCCAGCGATTGCTACCACGTGGTTAAGCTCTTCTAGCTCTTCCTTCGTCTTTTCACCGAACTCTTTCTGAAGGTCGCCCGCTAGTGCGTCACGACGGAAGTCGTTTGGATGGCCGTTCGCTTTGCAGCTCTTTCGGATTGCATCCAGTTTAGCGCGGCGTTCAGCAATTAGCTTGTTCTCTTCTTGTGCAGAGGCTTCTTGTACAGTTTCGTTTTGAACAGCATCAGTCATTTTCGATGTATCCTGTTTTTTGTCGGTGAAAAGCTTTATAGACCTGATTTCAGGCTAGCTTCAATAAATTTGTCCAGATCGCCATCAAGAACCGCTTGAGTATTACGGTTTTCAACGCCCGTACGGAGGTCTTTAATGCGCGAGTCATCCAATACGTAAGAACGGATCTGGCTACCCCAGCCAATGTCAGACTTAGCGTCTTCATTAGCTTGTTTTTCCGCGTTTTGCTTTTGCAATTCAAGCTCAAATAGCTTCGCTCGAAGCTGTTTCATTGCCTGATCTTTGTTCTTATGCTGAGAACGGTCGTTCTGACATTGCACTACTGTGTTCGTTGGAACGTGCGTGATACGTACCGCAGATTCAGTTGTGTTAACGTGCTGACCACCTGCACCTGACGCACGGTAAACGTCGATACGTAGGTCAGACGGGTTAATGTCGATATCAATGTTTTCATCAATCTCTGGGTAGATAAACGCAGAAGCAAATGAGGTATGACGACGGCCGCCTGAATCGAATGGCGATTTACGAACAAGACGGTGAACGCCTGTTTCTGTACGTAGCCAGCCGTAAGCGTACTCACCAGAGATCTTCACAGTTGCGCCCTTAAGACCCGCAACTTCGCCTTCCGATACTTCGATCACCTCAGACTTAAAGCCTTTCGCTTCAGCCCAACGTAGGTACATACGTAGCATCATGTTGGTCCAGTCTTGTGCTTCTGTACCACCTGAGCCTGCTTGCAAATCGATGTAGCAATCAGAGCTGTCGTGGTCGCCAGAGAACATACGACGGAATTCAAGCTGTTCTAGCTTCTCTTCCAACTCAGCAAGTTCTGGTTCGATTTCGTCAAACGTTTCTTGATCTTCTTCTTCAACCGCAAGTTCTAGAAGACCTTCAACGTCCTCTACACCTTGTTCCAGTTGATCGATCGTCTCTACAACCGCTTCAAGAGATGCACGCTCTTTACCTAGTGCTTGTGCACGTTCTGGCTCGTTCCATACATCCGGTTGTTCAAGTTCTGCGTTGACCTCTTCTAGACGCTCTTTCTTAGCGTCATAGTCAAAGATACCCCCTCAGGACATTCGTGCGCTCAGACACGTCCTGCAGACGGTTTTTAATTGGATTGATTTCAAACATGTTGGCTCAACATTTTAGAATAGAATTTAACCGAGAAATTCTACTCAAAAATGTGACGGAGATACAGGAAAATTTCGGGTGGGAAATCAGATTGCAATTAGAGAGAGCACGGTCATAAAATTTTTGCCCCACAAAAAGGCGACCGTACTCTATAAGAAGTGACTTTCTCGGTATTACTTGGCTTCGATGAGGTCAATCATTAGTTGCAATGATTGGTTGCCACGAAATTCATTCACATCCAACTTATACGCTAGGCGTACTGTTTTGACCGATGCATCTGGCCAACGACGCAAATCAACGTTAAACGCAATCCCATCAATCATCACATTGGTTGGATGGCCTTTGTAAAGCGGTTCTAACATCAGCTTAAGGTGCTTCTCACCCACCAGCTTTTGGTGCAATACTTTAAATTCGCCATCAAAGATAGGTTCTGGGAACGCTTGACCAAAAGGACCACCAGAGCGCAATTGCTCCGCAACGTGCATTGAAAACTCTTCAGGCTTAAGCTCACCGTCAGACATGATCACGCCTTTTAGCGCTGCTTCATCCAACTCTTTCTTCACGACGTCATCGAACAAACGGCTGAAACGCTCAAAGTCTTGCTCTTTGATGGTTAAACCTGCCGCCATTGCGTGACCACCAAATTTGATGATCAAACCTGGGTTTTGCGTATCGATAAAGTCCAACGCGTCACGCATGTGTAAGCCAGGAATCGAACGACAAGAACCTTTGATCGTCCCTTCTCCACCATCAGCAAAAGCAATAACAGGACGGTGGAACTTCTCTTTGATGCGTGAAGCCAGAATACCAATCACACCTTGGTGCCAATCGCGTTGGAATAAAGCTAAGCCGTAAGGCAGTTCACTATTTTCACCAAACTGAAGACGCTCACAAAAAGCCATCGCCTCTTGCTTCATGCCTTCTTCAATCTCTTTACGAGTTTGGTTCAAACCGTCCAACTCACTCGCCATGCGACGCGCGGCATGGATGTTATTAGACATCAGCAGCTCGACACCGAATGACATGTCATCCAAGCGACCTGCGGCGTTAATGCGTGGTCCCAGAGCAAAACCAAAATCAGACGCGACCAAACGACGTGCATCGCGCTTCGCGACTTCAATCAAGGCTTGAATGCCCGGACGCGCTTTACCCGCACGAATCCGCTGCAAGCCTTGGTGTACGAGAATTCGGTTGTTCTCATCCAGCGGCACAACATCAGCGACAGTGCCAAGTGCCACTAAGTCAATCAGTTCCATCAACTTAGGCTCTTGCATGCCTTGCTGCACGAACCAGTTCTGTTTACGCATGTACACACACAGCGCCATCATCAGATAGAAAGCCACGCCTACCCCAGCCAATGCTTTCGATGGGAAAGCACAGCTGTCTAGGTTTGGGTTCACCATCGCATCCACATCCGGAAGCACTTGCCCCGGTAAGTGGTGGTCAGTCACCAGCACCGTAATGCCGTTTTCTTTAGCATAACGGACACCCTCAATCGACGAGACCCCGTTATCCACCGTCATGATCATTTCTGCGCCAAGCTCTAAAGCTTGATCAACCACTTCCGGGCTCAGTCCATAGCCATCTTCGAAACGGTTCGGCACCAAGTAATCCACGTTATTACTGCCCAGCATACGTAAGGCAAGCACCGACAAAGCAGAGCTGGTTGCACCATCGGCATCAAAGTCGCCTACGACAATAATGCGCTTTTGCTCATTAATGGCTTGGAACAGCAGTTCAACCGCTTGGTCAATGCCACCCAACTGTTGGTACGAATGCAAACCGCGTGCAGAGGTTTCTAGTTGAGCCACATCCGTGATGCCACGGTTAATGTATATGCGCTTTAGAATGGCAGGAATGGAATCAGGAAGAAGAGAAAGATCCGGTTCGGGACGTCGTTGAATTTCTATCATGTTTGAAAAGAGCCAGCGAGTACTGCTGGCTCTGCTCCTTAAAGGATTATTGTTGCTCTAAACGTTTTAGCAGATCTGCTGGCGGAAGGTAACCACCTACTAGCTCACCGTTTGGTAGGAAGATCGCAGGTGTACCAGAAATACCAAGCTCACGACCTAGGTTGTAATGCGCTTGGATAGTCTCTTTACACTGCTTAAGATCTTTCGCTGGGTTATCAAATGTACGTTCCACTTTTGCGTTGTGCATAGCGGATTGAGGATCCTCTGCACACCAAATAGTTGCCATCTGCTCAGCGACTGGGCCTGTTGCGCCTTGACGAGGGTACGCCATGTAACGAACAGTAATGCCTAAGTCGTTGTAACCTTGCATTTGGCTATGCAGACGCACACAGTAACCACATGTGATATCCGTAAATACCGTCACCACATATTTCTCGTTGTCCGCTTTATATTCGATCACACTGTCAGAGAACTTCGCGATTTTTGCTGCATTCAATGGTGCTTGACGTTCAGCAACGACGTCTTTGTAGCCGCCGTTATCATCGATGGCGTAAAGCGTACCGGCAATAAAGTGATTACCATCGTTTGATGCGAACAGCACACCACCATTGGTTTGAATTTCTAATAAACCAGCAACGTCTGATGGTTGGATATCAAGAATAGATACCCCCAACTTAGAGAACTTGGCTTTTAGTGCAGCCTCATCAAAATTCTGTTTTGCCGCTGGTGCGACTTGTTGTGCAGGAGTTTCCGTTTTTGCCTGACTTTCTTCAGCACCACAAGCGGTAACGAAAAACGGTAAAGTCAGCAGAGTTAGTCGGCGTAATACGCTCATTAAATTCACCTTAAAATTAAATCCTTTCATCCAATGAGACAATGGATGAACCAAACCATCATTATGCTCTTGGGTGGTGTTGACTGTGGATTTGTTTCAATCGCTCAGTCGCCACGTGAGTATAAATTTGCGTGGTCGATAAGTCACTATGCCCCAACAGCATCTGTACGACCCTGAGATCTGCGCCATAGTTCAATAAGTGTGTTGCAAAAGCATGGCGAAGTACGTGTGGCGACAACTGGTCAGTATCAATACCCGCTATCACAGCATAGTACTTGATACGGTGCCAAAACGTTTGGCGAGTCATCTGCCTAGCACGTTTACTCGGGAAAACCACATCAGACGTAGTCTCCCCCAATAAAGCAGACCGACCTTGTTGGATAAAAGTTTCAATCCAATCGACCGCGTTCTCTCCCATTGGGACAAGGCGTTCTTTACCACCTTTACCCGTCACGCGCACTACCCCTTGGCGCAAACTGACGTTTTCCATTGTCAAGCTGACTAGCTCTGTCACACGCAGACCTGTCGCGTAAAGTAATTCAAGCATGGCTTTATCACGCAGTTCGACTGGATCGTTTGGGTCTGGTGCATCGAGCAGTGCGTCCACTTGTTCTTCACTGATGTCTTTAGGTAGGCGCTGTGGCAACTTTGGGCTTACCAGCAATGCACTCGGATCATCCGCGCGTACTTTTTCGCGGTGAATGTATTGGAACAAACGGCGAATCGCCGACAGCATACGCGCTCGGGATGTCTGCTTGTAATCTAAATCGACTAGGTAGCTTTGGTACTCTTGCAAGCCAGACAGGCTGATGAAATCAAGTCGGTAGCTGTGTTGCTCCATCCACGTGAGCAGTTTCATTAAATCATTTCGGTAGGAAGCTAACGTGTTCTCCGATAGACCACGCTCCATCCACATCGCATCTAAGAATTGCTCAACAAGACCAAAATCTTGTTGATTGACAGGCTGTTGTGCTGTCATGAACGCTTCCTTATCTGTTTATATTTACAGTATTGAGAGTAAGGCAAGTGCCCAACCAATACCATAAAAAAATCATCTCCCTCGGGATATTCGCTGCAATCTTCCCCGTTTTATGGTTAGAATCTGCCACAACAGCAACACAAAAAACGACGAATATAATGAAAATCGGACTCTTTTACGGCTCAACAACCTGCTACACAGAAATGGCAGCAGAGAAAATTCGCAATCTCATTGGTGAAGACCTTGTCGACATTCACAACGTGAAAGAGACACCGCTGTCACTGATGGCAGACTACGATTTACTGCTGATTGGTATCTCAACTTGGGACTTCGGTGAAATCCAAGAAGACTGGAGTGCAATCTGGGAAGATATTGCAACCACACCTCTTAAAGGCAAAGTCGTTGCATTATTCGGTTTGGGTGACCAAGAAGGCTATGGCGAGTGGTACCTTGATGCGATGGGCCTACTGCATGATGAGCTCAAAGCAACAGGCGCGCAGTTTATCGGTTACTGGCCAAACGAAGGCTATGAGTTCGAAGCATCAAAAGCACTAACAGAAGATGGCAGCCAATTTGTAGGCTTAGCACTGGATGAAGATTCTCAGTACGAACTCAGTGATGAACGCATCGAGAAATGGTGTGAGCAAGTATTGGTGGAGTTTCACGACACACTATAGGCCAGCACTCGCTAAACAACAGACAAACAAAAAGCCCGGTGAATCGCTTCACCGGGCTTTTTTAATCTTGCGAGTCAGCAATTATGCCGCTTCTTCAGTCAACTCAGGTTGTGAAGATTTAGCAACAAAGAACATGCAAACAATCGCTGCAAACGTTGGTAGAACCCAACCCATGCCCACTTCGAATAGTGGCAGCATGTCGAATGCAGATACGTCTAGACCTGCTACTTTCGCAGCATCAATCAATGCAAACAGTAGAGATACTAGTAGTACAGAGCGGTATGCCACACGTGGGTTTGGCAGCTTGCTGCGAACAAACGTTAGCGCAACCAATGCAACCGCTACAGGGTAAAGTGCAAATAGCACTGGCACTGATAGAGAGATCAGTTGAGCTAGACCAACGTTAGCAATTAGAGCACAAGCAGCACCGTTGATAATAACCCACTGCTTGTATGTCAGTTTCGTCTTAGAGCTGAAGAAATCTGAACATGCAGAGATAAGGCCGATAGCCGTCGTCAAACATGCAAGCAATACGATGATTGAAAGTACGATCTGACCGTAAGGGCCAAATAGCGCTTGAACGTACTGACTTAGTACTGCACCACCGTTGTCTGCACCTGCTGCGATAGTTGCACTCGTCGCACCTAGGTAGAACAATGAGATGTAAACGAACGCAAGACCTGCTGCTGCAATACAACCTGCGCAGATTAGGTATTTTGTCGTTGCTGCATGCTCAGTGATGCCTTTGCTACGAAGTGCGTCTACCATTAGCATACCGAACATCAACGATGCGAACGTATCCATGGTGTTGTAGCCTTCAAGGAAGCCTTTGGTCAGCGGCTGAGTTAGGTACTCACCGTGTGCACCCATCATCTCGCCTTGCGGGTCAACGAATACCGCAATTGCTAGAACGATAAGGCCAAGGAAAAGTACAGGCGTTAGCACTTTACCAATCAAGTCAATCAAACGACCTTGGAACCAAGCGAAAGTCATTGCTACCGCGAAGAACAAGATTGAGAATGACGTCAGATGCGCTTGAGAGGCATCTAGGAAGAATGGTTTCACTGCCATCTCGTAAGCAACAAGGCCAGTACGAGGCGCAGCAAATGCAGGACCGATGATGATGAAGATCAACGCCGCCATCAGCACTGCTGCTTTCTTAGGAAGATCTTGAGTCAAGTGATCCCAAGAGCCGCCTGCTACAGCAATAGCAACGATAGTAATAAGAGGTAGACCTACCGCTGTTAGCAAGAAACCGAACATTGCTGGCATCAGATGATCTCCCGCTAGCTGACCCGCTAGTGGTGGGAAAATGATGTTGCCGGCACCCAAAAAGAACGCAAATAGCATAAAGCCTACTGCGATAATATCTGTTAGTTTTAACGTCTGCTTCACAGATAACCCTTTTTCTGAATTAATGAATGTTGTGTATGCATCGACCACTTTTTGTATACCCAAATAAAATGAGTACCTGTGGTTCAATCTATAAATTTTCCGCCGCATAATGACGAAAGACCCATCATTTGGCAACCTTTAAGAAAAAAACACCATATTAATTTAGTTCGCCAACTTAAAAGCAGTGAATATCACTACTCTAGGTTTTATGACCAGTTCTTTGTCTCGATCAATTGAGAATACAATTTAATAACCAACAAGATAACAATCTACACAATTAAGAAACAATAGAGCATTTCTCTCTATTATTGAGTAAATATAAAACAATCATGAAGAGCGAAAGAATTCAGACTAAAGGCTTCAAGTTCAAGCAATTTTCCATTCACGGTGGCGAAAGTGGCATGCCTGTCAGTACCGATGGTGTGATGCTTGGTGCTTGGGCAAATTGCACACCACAGAATAAAATTTTGGACGTCGGCACGGGTACAGGTTTGCTGGCCTTAATGTGCGCGCAGCGATTTCCTTCAGCACAAATCACCGCCCTTGATATTGAAATCACAGCGATCGAAGCGGCAAAACAAAACTTCGCTCAATCACCATGGTCAGACAGACTCAGCCTTCACCACAGCGATGTATTGCAGTTTGAACCTGAGCATCGTTTTGAACGCATTATCTGTAACCCACCCTACTTCAACAATGGTGAGCAATCGAAACAAAGCCAGCGCGCAACCGCCAGGCACACAGATACCTTGCAGCACAGTGCATTACTCAACCGATGTCATGAACTGCTGACTGAGGAAGGGACAGCCAATTTCGTCCTGCCGATTACCGAAGGCGAGCAATTTATTACTATGGCGCTGCAACAGGGGTGGCACTTGTCACGTCTGTGCCGCGTGCAACCATCACAGAAAAAGCCCGTGCATCGTTTACTGTTTGAATTAGCCAAACAAGCTTGTGATACTCAAGAAACGCATTTGATCATCCATTCGAACGAGGGCTACAGCGACGACTTTATCCAGCTAACTCGCGAATTTTACCTTAAGATGTGAAATAACATGTGATCCTTGTCACCAATCACTTTATAATGTGCGACCTTTTTATATTCTATGCTGCTGTGGCGAACCATTAACCAAGCTTTGCTTGTGGAGAACTCATTGTGATCAGAACCTTTGCTGAACTTGATCTAGACCAAAACCTACTTGAAGCCATTGATGAGATGGGCTATGAACGCCCAACTAAAATTCAGGCAGAAGCGATTCCACAAGCGTTAGATGGTCGTGACATTCTAGCGTCAGCACCAACTGGTACGGGTAAAACGGCAGCGTTCGTCCTGCCAGCACTGCAATACCTGCAAGATTTCCCACGTCGTAAACCTGGGCCTGCTCGTATTCTGATCCTAACGCCAACTCGTGAGCTTGCGATGCAGGTAGCGGATCAAGCCCGTGCACTAGCGAAAAACACCAAGCTAAACATCTTCACCATCACAGGTGGCGTTCAATACCAAGAACACGCAGACATCCTAGCAACCACACAAGACATCGTAGTAGCAACACCAGGTCGTCTACGTGAATACATCGACGCAGAACGTTTTGACTGTCGTGCGATTGAATGGCTAATCCTTGATGAAGCAGACCGCATGCTAGACATGGGCTTTGCGCCAACCGTTGACCGCTTGTCTAACGAATGTCGCTGGCGTAAACAAACCCTTCTGTTCTCAGCAACACTAGAAGGCAAAGGCGTAGAAGGTTTCACAGCAGACCTACTGAACGAGCCAGCAGAGATCGACGCGAAGTCCCCACTACGTGAGCGTAAGAAGATTGCACAGTGGTACCACCGTGCTGATGACGCTGAGCACAAACTTGCCCTGCTAAAACACATCATCACAGAGCAAGCAGAACGCACTATCGTGTTCTTGAAGACTCGTGAGCGTTTAGCAGAGCTACGTGCTCAACTAGAAAGCGCACAGATTCCATGTTCTTGGATTCAAGGCGAAATGCCTCAAGATCGTCGTAACAACGCCATTGCTCGTTTCCGTGAAGGCACTGTAAACGTGCTACTAGCGACAGACGTAGCGGCACGCGGTATCGACCTTCCTGACGTATCACACGTAATCAACTACGATATGCCACGTACGGCAGACGTATACCTTCACCGCATTGGTCGTACGGCCCGTGCAGGTAAGAAAGGTAACGCGATTTCTATCGTAGAAGCACACGACCAACCAATGATGGATCGCGTAGCACGTTACGTGAAAGAAGACATCAAAGAGCGCTTCGTGAAAGAGATGCGTCCTAAACACAAGAAACCAGTGTTTAAGAAGAAAAAGAAAAAAGACGACAAGAAGAAAGTAGCGAAAAAGAAAACCACTAAGAAGAAATAATCGTACGAATTAATTTCTCATAACAAAAGCAAAAGGGTTGGCAATGCCAACCCTTTTTCATTTCTGTTGATTGAAGCTAACAGCAAAAATCGCTCTTAAATTATTTTTGCTCTTCGCGTTTAAAGACTAAGTCTGTTGGTGTCGACTCTTCTTCAACGAAGTAGTAACCCGCAACATCAAACTTAGTGAGGTCAGCAACGCTTTCGATACGGTTTTCGATGATGTAGCGAGCCATCATGCCGCGCGCTTTCTTCGCGTAAAAGCTGATCACCTTGTATTGACCATTCTTACAATCTTTGAAGATTGGTGTGATCACTTGTGCATCCAAGTTCTTTGGCTTCACCGCTTTGAAGTATTCGTTCGATGCTAGGTTGATCAGTACGTTGTCGCCTTGCGCAGCAATCGCTTCATTCAGCTTATCGGTAATGACATTGCCCCAGAACTGGTAAAGGTTAGTGCCCTTTTCGTTCGCTAGCTTAGTGCCCATCTCAAGACGGTATGGCTGCATCAAATCAAGCGGCTTAAGCAGACCGTAAAGGCCAGACAGCATTCGTAGATGATCTTGCGCGTAATCGAAATCTGCATCTGAAAGAGTTTCCGCTTCAAGACCAGTGTACACATCACCTTTAAACGCAAGAATCGCTTGGCGCGCGTTATCGGTAGTGAAGGTTTCACTCCACTCTTGGAAACGACCAACGTTCAAATCAGCGATTTTGTCGCTCACTTTCATCAGTGATGAAACATCGGCAGGTGTTAATTTACGGCATACCTCGATCAGCTCTTTTGAATAGCTAACCAAGTCTGGTTGAGTAAACTTCTCGGTTGCAAGTGGAGACTCGTAATCAAGCGTTTTAGCTGGAGAAACGACGATAAGCATGACTTTAACTTCCCTAATTTTGTTTTCCATTAGGGTACAAAAAAAGCCATGCATTGTCTGCATGGCTTTTTGAATCGTGTTGATAGCTTTCAACGATGATTGGACATGACTTAGCTATCTTTCTTGTTGTTGTCCCAGATACCTTCCTCTAGCTGAGATTTCAGCTCAGGGAAATCATTCGGATCAAACGTTGGTACTTTGCCTTCGCTTAGCTGACGGTTGTAGTCTTTCGCCAACTTAATCACGATGCCTGATAGCAAGATAATCGCCACCAAGTTCACAATCGCCATCAGACCCATAGAAACATCGGCCAATGACCAAACCACTGGTAGAGAAGCCAGCGCACCAAACATAACCATACCTAGTACAACGATACGGAAGATACCTAGACCCGCTTTGTGGTTGTGCTCTAGGAAGATTAAGTTCGTTTCTGCGTACGAGTAGTTTGCAATGATAGAAGTAAACGCGAAGAAGAAGATTGCTACAGCAACAAAGATGCCGCCCCAATCGCCGACTTGCGAGCTCAATGCGCGCTGAGTTAGCTCGATACCTGTCACTTCCGTTGCTTGGCCTACATATTCACCTGACATCAGGATGATAGCCACAGTCGCCGAACAGATAACAATAGTATCCATGAACACGCCTAGCATCTGAACATAACCTTGAGATGCTGGGTGTGGTGGGTAAGGCGTTGCTGATGCCGCCGCGTTTGGCGCAGAACCCATACCCGCTTCGTTCGAGAATAGGCCGCGTTTGATACCGTTGATCATCGCCTGTGCGATGGCGTAACCAAGACCACCAGCCGCTGCTTCTTGCAGACCAAATGCGCTCTTGAAGATAAGCATCAGTACGTCAGGAAGTTTGTCTAGGTTAGAGAACATAACGAACAGTGCTAGCACTAGGTAAGCAAGTGCCATCACAGGAACAATCAGCTCTGCTACTTTCGCAATACGCTTGATACCGCCAAAGATAACCACTGCTGATAGCGCAACAACTGCGATACCAACGTAAAGATCATCCCAACCAAATGCAGTGCTCATTGCGTTTGCAATTGAGTTTGCTTGAACGGCGTTGAATACCAAACCAAAAGCGATGATTAGGAAAACCGAGAACAGCACGCCCATCCAGCGCATGCCCAAACCTTTTTCCATGTAGTAAGCAGGACCACCACGGTAGTTGCCATCATCATCTTTGGTTTTGTATAGCTGCGCTAGCGTACTTTCTGCAAACGACGTCGCCATACCAAGCATTGCAATCAACCACATCCAGAAGATTGCACCAGGGCCACCCGCAGTCAATGCAACTGCAACACCCGCCATGTTACCGGTACCTACACGTGCAGCAAGACTAGTACAAAGCGCTTGGAAAGAAGAAATACCAGCTTTGTCTGCTTTACGGCTGTTCTTAAGAACAGAGAACATGTGACCGAAGTGACGGAATTGGATGAAACCCAATCGAACGGTGAAGTAGATTCCTACACCAACAAGAAGATAAACCAGAATCGAACCCCAAAGGAGATCGTTCATCAAATTGATTAAGTCTGTCATGTGTACCTCAAAGTGAGTTGCGCCGGTCTTTGCTTCCGAGCCATCCACCAGATTGCCTGCTAAGTGTCAAAGTGTGCTTAGCTTTTTGAGTAATGTTTATTGTGCAATCTAGAATCGTAAATGTCGCTTCATGCATCCATTTTACGTACCAGCGTATTTTTTGACGGGCGGATAATGCAGCCTCGAAAGGCAAAAATCAATATGCAACAAGTAAAATAAGCTTGTTATTTTTCACTATAAAGTCACCAAAAGTTAACATAAAAGGAAAACTTAACGCTCACAAACAGCAACATCTTGTTTATCAAAATTCAACATAACTAGCCCCCTCAAACTTAACAAAACGACGTATCGTTTATTTTTAATGAGGCTAGCAATCACAAGGTATCCGACAAATATTTCCTGTGTCGGTTTGTTACCATTGGATACATTTTAATCAAAGCGATGCTATGCAACCTTAGTATTCAAAAATTGAGTGAAATAAGCCCTTCGAATTAACATACCAAATCTCTTCATTTAATCGTTTTCGTGAGATCGTTCGCTTATTTTTTGTTCATTTTAAATGCATGCAAAATGTGATTCTGTGAGTATTTTTGCACGAAAATGTCATGTTACCGACACAAATGCGAAATATATCATGGTTATCCTCACGGCTATTGTGGTACTTAAAAAACTCCACAAGGACTGGATATAACAGTTTAGATAGAAAAAGGTAAAGGTGGCTTATGGAAGGCTTTCAACTCGATGACCTATTTGGTCTGGATACTACCTCAACAACCAAATCTCGTTCGAAACCAGTGAAGCGTAAGTGGCGAGAAATTGAAGAAATGAACGACAGACGCACTTTACTCAAGGAACTGCGTGAACTCGATGTCTGCAACGACATCACTCTGGATGACATCAAACTATAATTTGTACAAAAGGCACCTCGAAGGTGCCTTTTGTCTTTTATGGATAGCGAAAAAATGGGAGGATTTTGAATCTGACTATATTGGCATAACACCAATTCTTACCTGTTGAGAATTTCACTCAGTTTTTACTCATAGCATTAGCTAAACAATTTCCCAGAGATTCCCACTGGATAAGAAAATGACGAAACAAACTCTGCCTACGCAATCGTTTACTTCGCCATTTTTATGATTTAGACAAACTCAGCGTCACTCTGACGTACTCGATCGGCGAGCTGCTTGTAGCGATCGGCAATCGTATTGCCAAATACTGGGTCGTCTTCATTCTCATGCCATAAACTTTCAACGTATTGCCAATCTTCAGAAGTAAAGAGCTCTTCAATTAGAGGTAAGATTTGGCGCTCTTCTAACTCAAGGTGGCGTTTTTGGGTCACAATGAAATCTTCTAACTGTGCAATAAACATGTCTTGTGGGACAACTGCATCCTGAAGGATCATCTCTATTAACATCGAAAACGCTTTAGTTTTCTCCGCTAACTCTTGATGCTCAAGCTCTAAGTTTTCCATGGTCTTTTGCTGACCGTAGTGTTCCAGAAAATAGTGGTAGAGAATGTCTTCTTTAGGGTGGTGAATCTTTTCCGAATGGTTAGAGAGGTAATCCACAATTTCACTCACCAACGCATAGTTGATAGCGTGCTCTTGTTTAATCTCATTCAATTTGTGGCGAAGTATCGCCAACAGACGGACCATATAGCCGTGTTCGCGTCGAATTCTTTCGATCATCATAGCGTCTCTCCTTAACACCTACTTTTAATAAGTGTATATGAGAAAGCCAATACCTGACTCGACGGTGTTCAAAAAAACAGCGATCGTAGTGTCACGATCGCTGTACTATTTTTTCTTTCTTTATATTAAGAGGAAAAGTGGGCTTTATACCGTCATTGGCAAATGCCAATTGATCACTTCTTTCCCTTGCTGAACAAGAATCTGGTTTGCTTGTGAGAATGGCTTACTGCCAAAGAATCCTCGGTGAGCAGATAATGGTGACGGGTGCGGAGCCGTTAACACGTGATGTTTATTACGGTCGATAAAACGCCCTTTTTTCTGCGCGTGTGACCCCCATAACAAGAACACCACACCTTCTTGATGCTGGTTAATTGCTTCAATAACGCGGTCAGTAAACGTTTCCCAGCCAGTTTTCGAATGCGAGTGTGCTTTACCCTGCTCTACCGTCAATACAGTATTCAGTAGCAACACCCCTTGCTCTGCCCAACTTTGCAAAAAGCCATGCTGAGGAATTTGGAAACCTTCAATGTCCTGTGCCAGCTCTTTGTACATGTTCACCAAAGACGGCGGGGTTTTGATGCCTGGTAATACAGAGAAGCACAAACCATGTGCTTGGTTAGGGCCGTGGTAAGGGTCTTGTCCTAGAATCACAACCTTTACGTCATTGAACTCGGTAAAACGAAACGCGTTAAACACGTCTTTGGCTGGCGGATAGATAGCTTTGCCCGCCGCTCGCTCTGCTTCAACAAAATTCAAAGTGTCGACAAAGTAGCTCTGCTGTTTTTCTTCGCCGATTACATCGTGCCAAGTGGGTAACTGATTCATGGAAGGTTCCTATCCTAAAGTTTCCCTCTATTCTAACGAGCGAAACCAAAACAAACAAAAACTTACCACCAGCTTGAGACGGCTTCTCAAAAACGGATACGCGAACTGTCTGCGTTGACCGGTGCGACACCTAATACAGCCTGAGATAACTAGAACTAGTACCGCTAATTGCGCTGCGGCGTTCGATAGTGCCCCTGCCCTGATATATGGCGATTTGGGGTTGGTAAACGTAATACTCGTCGAGTGTGTGTCACTGGGCTCAAAGAAACTGGTCGAGACATGCTGTCATCCTCCTAACTAGCTTCGCCTAAATACCACTCTGGATTCAGGCATTTAAAACAAGCGCGAATGGCTCATGTATCTAGCTAAGAAAGAAGGATGCCAACTTCGCTGTTTCGTTACGAATTAGCGATCTCTTCGATATGGAATTTGCGCAAAGTATTGATTTCTTGCTGCCAAATATCGGGATCAATTGTCTCTAAAATCAGAGGTATACCATCAAAGCGCGGATCTTTAGCGATGTACTCAAAACAACTCCAACCGATCTCGCCTTTACCTAATGAATGATGGCGGTCAACCTTGCTAGCGAATTCAACTTTTGAATCATTTAGATGCATTGCTCTTAAATAGTGCATCCCAACAATACGATCGAATTCAGCAAAGGTATGCTCACAATCCTCTTTAGTACGCAGATCGTAGCCGGCGGTAAACGTGTGGCAAGTATCGAGACATACGCCAACACGCTCTTTGTTTTCCACTTGATCGATGATTTCAGCAAGGTGCTCAAACTTCCAACCTAAGTTAGTGCCCTGACCAGCTGTGTTCTCAATCACAGCGATCACATTGGGCACCGCTTTGTGCGCAAGATTGATCGACTCGGCGATCGTCGCTAAGCACTCTTGTTCCGACACTTTCTTTAGATGACTGCCAGGATGGAAATTCAGCAGCGTTAACCCAAGTTGATTACAACGCTCCATCTCATCAATAAATGCCGCGCGGGATTTATTCAGCTTTTCTTCTTCCGGCGCCCCCAAGTTAATCAGATAAGAGTCATGGGGAAGAATGTGTTCGGCGCCGAAGCCAAGCATTTTGCAGTTTGCTTTGAATGCACTAATGGTTTTTTCTTCGAGTGGTTTAGCAACCCATTGACGCTGGTTCTTAGTAAACAGAGCAAACGCATTCGCACCAATCTCACGAGCACGAAGAGGCGCTTGATCGACTCCTCCAGCCGCGGACACGTGAGCACCAATAAATTTGTTTCCAAACTTGTTTTTCATGTTTGTCATTTAATCACTTTAGACTTTCAGGATGACTACCTAAATACAGGCAGTTGCGTTACCAAGGTTAATTTTTGAGCTCGTTTTGTAGTAAATTTACAACAAAATTAACTTTTAAATATTTTTTATATTATCAAATAAATTGTAAATAGTATGTTTTCAAACGTTTTATTGATTTAACTCAAGAAAATCACCTTCAAAAAATTAAGGTTTTTGGTTGTTTTTTGACTTAAATCAATATTAAAATAATGGATATTGGCTATATAATACTTAGCTCGACAAAAATTCGAAAATTAACACCAATAATCACCACGTAAGTGGTCTAGGAGATAGTGATGATCCAAGGTATCCAAATTACTAAAGCAGCTAACGACGAACTACTAAACTCAATCTGGCTACTAGATAGCGAGAAGAACGAAGCGCGTTGTGTTGCTGCAGCATCAACTTACGAAGCAGACCAAGTTATCGCAATCAGCGACCTAGGTGACTACGAAAGCCGCGAAGTAGCAATCGAAACAGCTCCTCGCATCGAAGGTGGTCAACACCTAAACGTGAACGTTCTTAAACGTGAAACTCTAGAAGATGCAGTTGCACACCCAGAGAACTACCCACAGCTAACTATCCGTGTTTCTGGTTACGCAGTACGTTTCAACTCGCTAACTCCAGAACAGCAACGTGACGTAATCGCTCGTACTTTTACTGAGTCTCTATAATCTCTCAGTAAACTAGTTTGCTAGAATTTAAAAAGCTTGGTCAGCAATGACCAAGCTTTTTTTGTTTCTGGATCCTTCGAAACCCTTCCGATAGTAAAAAGCAACTCGCCTTCAAGGTGCATTTCTTTGCGAAGGATCTTTCTGAAACGCTTGTGCCAACGAGGTTGGATCAAGCCTATCTCTTTGCAGTGACGCCCCTTCTGCCCACCAAATCAGTTGATGCAGGGTGCGATTCATATAACTGTCCCACTGCGCCTGCTCCGACTCATTCGCAGCCACACCGTGCTCATCAAATACCTCTTGTGCTTTCGGAATGTGGATCATTGCCGACACAGGCAAGCACCCCAACTCGGATAAGAAAGTACGCATCGACACTGCAGCACGAGCACCACCCCATTGCCCGGCAGAGTAGGTCACGATAGCACTTGGCTTATAGGAAAACAGCGAACTGCCAAAGTGATTAAGCATGTTTGCCAAAGCTGGGCTCATCGAATGGTTGTATTCCGGACTAACCATCACATACCCATCGGCCTGTTTGATTTTGTCTGCCAACTCACTTAGGTGCTGCGGCACTTTAGAGCGGTGATAAGCAAACTCGGGCTTAAACACATCGCCAAAGTCATAGTTTAATGGGTCGATGATTTCGACAGTATGTTGCGAATGCTGACTCACGATGAGTTTTTCACACGCTAAACTGACTCGCCTCCCTAAACGGGCTGGTCGTGGTGGTGTGCTGTCTCTCACTGAGCCAAGAAAAATCAAAAAATGCATGCTTCTCTTTCCATCTCATTCGGTTAAGTTCGTTTCTCAAGCATAAAGAGAGTTAAAACTTATCGGCAATAAAAAAGGTGAATGATTACTCATCCACCTCTCGCTATTTCTGTTTTGGTGCTTGCTGTGCTTTTGAAGCTTACTGCACGCGGCGCAGTACTTGTTTCAATGCGTCAAAGTCTGCGTCGAGATCTTCTGATAACAGTTCCATCGCAGCGTGCTTCGCTAGCGGTGCAGGAAGGTCAATGTCAGATTGCAGAATGTCATCCACCACTTCTTTGAACTTCGCAGGGTGTGCAGTACATAGGAACAGACCGGTCTCACCATCTTGCAGTTGCTCTTCAAGAACACGGTAAGCAATCGCACCGTGCGGTTCACACAGGTAACCTAAAGCATGTAAGTCTTTCACTGACTGAGCGCTTTGCTCATCAGATACAGCACCTTTTCCTAGCGTCTCCAAGCCCCACTCTTTCACACGACACAACTCTTCGATACGAGGCCAGTTGTTTGGTTGACTCACGTCCATCGCGTTCGATGTCGTTGCAACCGTTGGTTTTGGCTCCCACTTACCCGTTTGTAGGTAACGCGGTACCGTGTCATTAGCATTCGTTGCAGCGATGAAGCGCTTAATAGGCAGACCCAGTGCTTTTGCCAGTAGGCCAGCAGTTAGGTTACCGAAGTTACCGCTTGGTACTGATACCACTAGGTTTTCACGCTCTTGTTTGCTCATTTGCGCGGCAGCTTCAAAGTAGTAACAGATTTGTGCCATCAAGCGGCTGATGTTGATTGAGTTTGCAGAGTTAAGACCGATCTCTTCACGCAGTGCAGAATCATCAAAAGCTTGCTTAACCAGAGCTTGACACGCATCGAAGTCTCCATCGATCGCGACAGTATGGATGTTCTTACCAAGCGTACAGAATAGCTTCTCTTGCAATGGGCTGATTTTGCCTTTCGGGTACAGAATCACAACGTTGATGTCTTCCATACCGTAGAAAGCGTGCGCAACGGCTGCGCCAGTATCGCCAGAAGTTGCCGTCAGAATGGTAATCTTGCCGCCGTCCGAAACCGCAGCAAGAGATTGCGCCATAAAGCGACCACCAAAGTCTTTAAACGCAAGCGTTGGACCATGGAACAGCTCCAGTGCGTAAACACCGTCTTTTACTTGGTTAATAGGCGCAGGGAATTGGAATGCAGCATCAACCAATGCGTTAACCTGCTCTTCCGCCAACTCATCGCCAATCAGTGCTGATAGGATTTTCGTGCTACGAGAGACAAAGTCTTCTGCCAGCAGCGCATCGACGTCTTCAAACTTTGGTAATTCCGATGGGAAAAATAGACCTTGGTTACGGCCTAGTCCTTGGCGAACGGCTTGGCCAAAGGAAACTTGTTCATCATTTTCTTTTATATTGTAAAGCTTCATAGCTCACTTCCTGTTACTTTCGAACCCTGTTTATCTAGACGACAAACGTGGACGAATCCTTCTTCGTTTTGTACGTAGTTCTGTTCTAACCAGCGAGCAACTCGCTCAGCGACATCTTTCTCTTTGCAAATACTGAACAGTGTCGGACCACTGCCAGAAATACCGGTTGCCAATGCACCCGCAGACGCTGCGTATTGACGTGCATTCGCAAAGCCTGGAAGCAGTTTCTCACGATACGGTTCTGCGATCACGTCTTTGATCATTTTTGCAGCAAGTTCTGGCTGACCAGAATGACACGCATGAATAAAGCCCGCAAGGTGACGACCATGCGCAATGATATCTTGTCGGCGGTATTGAGATGGTAGGATCTCACGCGCTTCTGCTGTTGATACTTTGATACCCGGATACGCCATCACCCAGAACCAATCGTCAAAGCAAGGCACTTCTTGGCTAATGATACCTAGCTCTTCAAGCATCAATTGCACACCGCCAAGGTAACACGGCGCGACGTTATCGTAGTGAATACCACCAGAGATCTTGCCTTCCATTTCTCCCATCAGCGCCAGTAACTCTGTCTCGTTAAGCGGCTGACCATGGAATCGGTTTAATGCATCTAATGCAGCAACAATAGAACATGCACTTGAGCCTAATCCTGAGCCGATTGGCATGTTCTTTTCTAGCGTCATTTCAAGTGGCTTTAGCTCAACACCTTTTTTGTCTAGCTCACGAGCAAACACCACCCAACAGTCGTAAACGATGTTCTCTTTCGGCTCGGTTGGCAGCTTCTCAACAAAATCACCCGCCGTCTTTAGGCTGAACGGCTCAGCCCCAGACTTAACCAATACTCGGTCACCCAATAGTGTGCCATCGACTGGAGACACCGCCGCCCCCAGAACGTCGAAACCTACGCTTACATTACCAATTGATGCTGGGGCATAAACCACTACATCCATATCACTTGAACTCATTGTCGTTATACCCCTAGCTTCCAACCTAAAGTACGCATCACATCCGAGAATACGCCAGCAGCCGTGACCTCAGTACCTGCACCGTAACCACGCAGTACTAGTGGAATTGGTTGGTAGTAGCGGCTGTAGAAAGCCAGTGCGTTTTCACCATCTTTGATCTTAAACATCGGATCGTTTTCATCGACCGCTGCAATGCTTACTGTGCATTTACCATCGACAATTTCACCCACGTAGCGCAGTACTTTGCCTTCTTCTGCCGCTTTAGCTGACAGCTCTTTAAAGTAGGCGTCTGCTTCTGGTAAGCGCTCCATAAACTCTTCAACACTGCCTGAGTCGTCAAAACCTGGTGGCAGAGCTTGGTCAACCACAACGTCTTCTAGTTCTAGCGACATGCCAGCTTCACGAGCAAGGATCAGAAGCTTACGCGCCACATCCATACCCGATAGATCGTCACGAGGATCCGGTTCCGTAAAGCCGTTTTGTTTCGCGATGTTTGTCGCTTCACTCAGGCTCATACCTTCATCTAACTTACCGAAGATGTATGACAGAGAACCAGAAAGAATGCCGCTGAAGCGCTCTAGCTCATCACCCGCTGAGATTAGGTTTTGTAGGTTTTCGATTACTGGTAGACCTGCGCCTACGGTTGTTTCGTACATCAGCTTACGACGAGAGCTGCGTGCTACATCGCGAAGTTGATGGTAGTAAGCCATGCTTGCTGTGTTTGCTTTCTTGTTTGGTGTTACGACGTGGAAGCCTGCTGCTAGGAAGTCAGCGTATTGATTTGCAATGCTCTCACTTGAAGTACAGTCAACTAACACTGGGTTAATGATGTGATTACGTTGCACCAGTGAAATCAGGCGCGCTAGGCTGAATTCTTCAGTTGAAGCCGACATACGGTCACGCCAATGCTCTAGAGGCAGACCTTCACTATCAAGCAGAAGACCTTTGCTGTTTGCCAATCCACACACGCGGATCACGATGCCTTTCTCTGCAAGCTTCGCTTGTTGACGCTCGATCTGATCCACCAGCTCACCACCAACGCCACCAATACCAACCACGAAGACGTCTAGGAAGTGCTTAGAGTTGAATAGGTTCTCGTGACACGCTTTGATTGCTTCAGAGATTTTGTCTTCAGGAATCACAGCTGAGATAGCACGCTCAGATGAGCCTTGGGCAATAGCAACAATGTTTACGTTCACTTCAGCAAGAGATGAGAAGAAGCGAGATGCAACACCGCGTGAAGTACGCATACCATCACCAACCAAAGTGACGATAGACACATCATCAATAAACTCAACTGGCTCAAGCAGACCGTCTTTTAATTCAAGTTCAAACGCATCTGCCAATACTTGCTGTGCTTTTGCTTTGTCTTGCGCTTCGATACAGAAGCTGATGCTGTACTCAGAAGAAGATTGAGTGATCAGAACGATAGACACACCTGCTGATGACATTGCACCAAATACTCGGCTTGCCATGCCAACCATACCCTTCATACCAGGGCCAGACACGTTAACCATCGTTAGGTCGTTCAGCGTCGTGATGCCTTTGATAGCGAGGTTATCTTCGCCGGTGTCTTGACCAATCAACGTACCCGCACCTTGTGGGTTAAAGCTGTTTTTGATCAGACATGGGATATGAAATTGTGCAATTGGTGCGATGGTTTTCGGGTGCAGAACAGAAGCACCGAAGTAAGAAAGCTCCATCGCTTCTTGGTAGCTCAGTGATTTAAGCAGGCGAGCATCTTCTACTAAGCGAGGGTCACAGTTGTATACGCCATCAACGTCTGTCCAGATCTCACAGCAATCTGCGCGCAGACACGCCGCAAGAACCGCTGCTGAGTAGTCTGAACCATTACGGCCTAGTGTAACTAATTCACCTTTCTCGTTACCGGCGGTAAAACCAGGCATGATATTTACGTGACCTTGAGGAAGAGGGTTCTGGCGGAAGTTCTGAGTCGACACTTCAACATCGACCATGGCTTCTAGGTGATCGCCTTTTGCGTATAGATACTCGACTGGGTCGATAAGATGCGCAGGTTGGCCTTTAGCTTCAAGCACTGCCTTCATCAGCTGAATCGAAACGCGCTCGCCTTTACTAATGATGCGTGCATTGACGTTGTTTGGGCACATGCCAAGAAGATTGATGCCATGAACGAACTGGCGAAGTTGAGAAAGTGAGGTTTTAACTTGGTTATCGAAAGCTGCACCATCGATGTTTGGTAATACAGCTTGGATATCTGCAAACAGAGCTTTGAAAGAAGCTTCCAGCTCATTGATTTGCAGTTCAGCTTCACCATTGCGAAGCGCACCTTCAATCACCGCTACCAGCTTGTTAGTTGTTTTGCCAGGTGCAGAAAGTACCACTGCGACTTCTTCTTGTTGTGCGTTGTTGGCGATGATATCCGCCGCTCTCAAAAAGCGATCTGCATCTGCTAATGATGAGCCGCCAAACTTTAATACTCGCATCCCTTCCTCCGATGTATCTTCTTAAATCTGTCTAAATTCTGTATAAAAAAGCATAAAAAAAGGCCTGTATCTTGTTGGATACAGGCCTTCTTTGTGAATTTCTTTCGCTCAGCAGCCTGCCCCAACATTGGTCGTGTTGGTAATAATAATGGTTGTGGTCATTACTACTTGGCTGTGAGATGTCATAAATAAATATTCAACGATAATTATGTGTTTGCTTAACTCTACGTTTACCGAGTTTCGTAAACAGAGTCAACAAAAAATTGTTTATTTTCCGGCCTTACAGAGATTTATGCTACGCAATGTCATTGATATTTCAATGTAATTACAATGATTTACCAAGATGACACCAAAGATGACTTTTTTCTACAACCAACTCATCTAACTTAAAACCGAGTCTTCTAACCATCTTTCATCTGATCCTCTACGCTGCGCGTAAGATCAAAGTGTCGATCTTTACTGATGCTAATTAACAAACACTTAACTGTGATCAATGTTCCTAGGATCGAATTAAAAGGAAAATAAGTGAGCTAGCTTTCATATTCTATGCTTTAATAGTGAGAAGCTTTTCGCACATACTAATAACAAAGTTAGACACAAGGAGTGGTCAACATGAAAAAATGGATTTTTCTGTTACTGTTCGTTGTGCCTGGCATTTCTGTCGCCAGTGATCTTCCGCCTTTACCGGGCAAAACTTCCTCGTCTCCACACAAACTTTTCATTTCTAGTGAAAACTACCAAACCGACAGCTTTGATGTCTGGAATATCGATGGTGGGTACGCGTATGAGCTGTTTGACTCTGTCGATCTTTACGTGGGTGCTCGCGTCAATAACTCTCCAACTCAGAATCAGAGCGGCTTTTTAAGTGGTATCAGCTATCACTTGAACGATCGCGTGACGGTGAAAAGTACGGTGCGTTCTTACAAAGGCGAAACGACAGAAGGCATACGTGAAGAAGACAGTAGCCTTGCCGCAGAAGTATCGAGCCGCGTGAAAATCACCGAGAACTTGGATCTTCACGCCACTCTGGATTATCAAGACTGGCAACAAGGCTTTGAAGTAGGCCTAGGCTTCCGCTTCTAAAAATCCAACGCCTCTTTCGAAGTTAATACCCCATTCCAATCCGCATACACATAGTGCTTAGGTTGTACGATCTGGTTTTGCATGGTCAGTGTCACGTTGACTTCTCCCATGCCACGCTTCTCAGTTTTAAACGGGCATGTACCCAATGCTTGAATACCGATGTCCATCTGTGACATCTGCGCCACATCACGAACCGCACCGTAAACGATGATCCCTTCCCATCCATTTTCGATACCAAGAATCGCCAATTGATCGCCAAGCAAAGCTTTTTGACAAGAGCCGTGTCCATCCACGATCAGCACTTTTCCTGTGCCGTCTTCACTCAGTACTTCACGTACTTTGGAATTATCGTGGTAGCAGCGCACAGTGACAATTTCGCCGTGAAAGGCACTGCGTTGACCAAAGTTCTGCAATGGCAAGCTCAGCAGGGTAACTTGGTCCTCAAATTGGTCACAAATGTCTGGTGTTATGTCTCTCATAGTTCCTCCGTGAATTGTCTCATCCGAACCAACGCTCAGGTGAGTAGTATCCTTCTATACGAGTCGCTGTGTTATCGACCCTAGCTTGTGCATCACCTCAGGAGCGGAACAAGCAATCAAATAAAGTTCGTCATCAATAACGTAGTAAATCGCGTTCTGCTGGAACTTATTGGCCAACTCCACCGCCGCTTGTGAGGTTAACTCCGCAGCGTAACTTTCTTCCAACCACTCAAATGCCTGATCGCCTACCGTGACAGGCACGTACTTTACGTGGTTTAATTGTTTCTCGAGCTTATGATTACTTATGCAATTCTCTTCTTTTGACCGCAAATTACTGTAAGGGTTCCAAGCAGTTATCACTGCGTAGCTGGTAACCTGCCATTCAGCATGAAAACGGAAGAAAGACTTTGAATAAGCATTCCATAACGATGCGTCTATGTTCGTATTACTTTTTTCTATCATAACTCTTAAACGATTAATAACAGTTACATTTCATCAATTGATGTAAATCAACAAACTGAATGGAATTAACATTTGAGCATTGTTAGCATGCTGTTAACAATATAAAATCCGCTCCATATCTTAGGGTGTTTACGTTTCAGGCCCCATAAATACTGGAATTGAAAGGTAAACAAGCCCTATAGAATAAACGTCGCCATTGGATACTGGTGAGTTGGCAAAATTCCAAGGAGGGCGGATAACTGAAAGAAGTGTTTTTTTGATCAACTTGATTTATTATCAAAATCACATTACCTGTATGTTATATTTTTGCCTAGAATTTATTCTATTAGCACAATTTTGTCACAAATTTAGGTACCGCCAATGCAAACCCCGCAGATTCTTATCGTTGAAGATGAGCAAGTAACTCGTAACACTCTTAAGAGTATTTTTGAAGCAGAGGGATACGCTGTTTTTGAAGCCAGTGACGGTGAAGAGATGCACCAAGTGTTGTCTGAAAATTCAATCAACTTGGTTATTATGGACATTAATCTTCCAGGCAAGAATGGTCTCCTTCTAGCACGTGAACTTCGCGAGCAAGCGAACATCGCTCTGATGTTCCTAACTGGTCGTGACAATGAAGTAGACAAGATCCTAGGTCTTGAAATTGGTGCTGATGACTACATCACTAAACCATTTAACCCACGTGAACTGACTATCCGTGCGCGCAACCTGCTAAGCCGCTCTATGAGCACTAACGCTGTACAGGAAGAGAAACGCTCGGTAGAAAAATACGAGTTCAACGGTTGGGTGCTAGACATCAACAGCCGCTCGCTAGTGAGCCCAGCTGGTGATAGCTACAAACTGCCTCGTTCTGAGTTCCGTGCTCTACTGCACTTCTGTGAGAACCCAGGTAAGATTCAAACTCGTGCTGATCTTCTTAAGAAGATGACTGGCCGTGAGCTTAAGCCACACGACCGTACTGTAGACGTAACTATCCGTCGTATTCGTAAGCACTTTGAATCAGTATCAGGTACACCAGAAATCATCGCGACAATTCACGGTGAAGGCTACCGCTTCTGTGGCGATCTAGAAGACTAATCTGCCTCAGTAAAAAACAATAAGGGCTTGCTCCATGAGCAAGCCCTTTTTCTATCTGTAAACGAGCAAATAATACAAAAACCGTAATTAGTACAAACCTAGCGATTAGTACACCTTGTCGATTCGGACGCCTTTTTCGACTAACCAGCCTTTCTTTCCTGCATCATCGAGCAGCAGTGCTAAATCAATGCGCTTTTCCATATCCGCTTCAATTTGCCATACGAATGCCACTTCCCACTGATTTTCACTGTGCGTGCGCAGCTCTAGCAAGTCTCCATCGATTTCCCATTCAGAGTCACCCTGCTTAACGATAAGCGAATCAACGGTCAAGTTTGCTGGAAGTTCTTTATCGGCCTTCAAGTACAATGCGCCATGCACATTCTGCTCTTGAACTTCACCAATGGTTGGCATCAGGTTTACCCATAAGTTGCTTTTCAACTCAACATTCATCTTGTTCATGGTGATTTGACTGTCTTCTTGCCAGTCCACTTGAGGAGCAGAGCTACAACCTGCCAGTAGTGCAATTGCCAATGCTGCCGATGCAAATTTCTTCATGTTATTTCCTCTGTTCCAACCAACTTTTTAATACTTGTATATCGTTTTGATACTCGTTTTTAATTTCTTCTACCCAATCTGATATGTTCTCCCACCATGCAGGCATATCTGGAGACTGCGCTTTCTGTGCAACGCTTTGAATGTGTTTAAGGCCTATTGAGCCTGCCGCACCTTTGATTTTGTGTGCTTCAGAGACAATGCCATCTTGGTCTTTGGCCGTCATATTTGAATCAAGCACTTCAATGTAATCTGGCATCATGTCTTCAAACATTTTGATGCTATCGTAAACAGGCTTCACACCAACGATATCCACGTAAGATTCGAGCATATCTAAATCGAGCAAATGCGTATTGAGCACTGGTGATGGGGTCGGTGTAACATCCTCAACCACTTCAGGCTCGATAACGACTTCTTCTTGGCTTTCAATACGATTAACGAAGAACTTATCAATCACTGCCTGCATTGCCTGAACCGCAAGCGGTTTGCTGATGGCATCGTCCATACCATTATCTAGATACTCGCGACGATCTTTCATCACATTAGCAGTGAGTGCCACCAGCGGCGGCAGATTGTCGTAGTGCTCACGATAGTACTTGGCGACATCAAAACCCGTCATGTCAGGCAATTGAATATCAAGCAGTGCTAAATCATACTCATCCGGCACAAAGTTCACTAGCGCCTCTTGGCCTGTCATTGCAACGGTCACGGTATGCCCCAAACTCTCAAGTAGTGACTTAGCAACGGTGACATTCAACTCAATGTCTTCCACCATAAAGATATTCAGGCGCACGTTATCGCGTTTTGCATCAACAACGGGCTCTGCGAGCTCAACAATTGGGACGTGAATGGACACGGTGAAGGTACTGCCAAAGCCTTCTTCACTCGCTACGGTAATGTCACCGTCCATCATGTTGATCAGCTGCTTAGAAACTGCCAAACCAATACCAGTACCTACCGCATGCAGGTTATCTTTGCCAGATTTCACTTGATAGTACATAGCGAAGATCTTATCCAACTCTTCATCTGGAATACCGATGCCAGTATCTTCCACTTCCATAATGATGGTCGCGTAGTCGTCTTCTACATCTGCGCTCACCGTCATCACTACGCCACCTTCTTTAGTGAACTTCATGGCGTTACTAACGAGGTTCCAAATGACCTGACGCAGACGTGTGGCATCCACTTCAATCGCTTTAGGCAATGAACTTAAACGCTCCAGGTCAAAGCGCAGCCCTTTTTGCTCTGCCATCAGTGCTGAGATGCTTTCGATTTCAGCGACGAAGTCTTCAAAGTTCAACGGCGCAGGCAACAGCTCCAATTTACGACGGTCGAATTTGTCCATGTCGATGATGTCGTTGAAGATGTTGCCCAAAGTAATGGCACTGACGTTGATGGTTTGCATGTGCTTGCGCTGCTCGTCCGTCAGTTGGCTATCAAGCAACATACGGCTCAGACCAACGATGCCGTTTAATGGCGTACGAAGCTCATGACTGATTGTAGAAATAAACGTAGTTTTATCTCGGCTGGCTTTTTCTAGGGACTCTTCATGGCGTTTACGCTCAGTGATATCACGACCAAAGCCCACTAGACCAAGGTGGCGGCCATCTTTGCTGTAAAACGGTACCTTGCGCAGTTCAAAGTAATGCTTACGTCCATCTGGGTATTCCAGCCATTGCTCGTAAGTAATCGCTTGATTGTCGGCAAAGACTTTTTGGTCGGTATCGACGATATGTTCAGCCACTTCTTTACTGTAGACATCCCATGGGCTCAAGCCGACTAACTGGTGCTCTTTCTTGCCAGTTAGCTCTTCCATTGCACGGTTACAGCCAGAGAAAACACCATCAGCGTTACGGTAGTAAATCAAGTCTGGAGAGGCATCAATGAAAGAACGTAATAGTGCGGTACGCTCGGCAAGCTCAAGCTGAGTGCGTTCACGTTGAAAAACTTCATTCTCGAGGTCTTGCATCGCTTCTTCGCGAGCCTCTTCCGCTTTAATACGCTCTTCAATCTCTTGGTTGAGCTTTTCAATGTTCTGCTGCAGTTGAAAGTTCAGCTCTTGGTCACGCGAGCGCATGTCTTTCAGTTTGGAGACAAGTTTCGTCAACCTTTGACGTGATTCTTCTAGTTGATCGACAACCACTGATAAGAAGTAAACGGCCCACGGCGTGATGAGAAGACCAAAGAACACCGAACGAACGATATCGATGTCATCGACATTGCCTTTGAGCGCGAGGGTAATACCCACTTGCACCACGACAGCTAAAGCGACCAGCGCAAGCGCCAGTAATATCGAGAAACGGACAATCCCCAGCTTAACCAAAAGGTCAACGTAATACTGGGCGAGATTTTTCATGGGCTTCATTCACTACTCCATGGAACAAGCTAGATACCGAGCCCTGATGATTGGAAAAGTAAAACCGCAAAGAAACGGTGTCTCTACGGTTTAAATGTTTGAAATACACACAGATGAAATAGCGATGCTTCAGGGCTCTTCAACGCCTCATACTATGTAGTTGCAGTTTAGCGTGTTTAATACGGTGATTTAAACCGCCTGCTCTCAACTTAGAGCAAGCGGTCACAAAGCGTTAGTAAGAACTTGGGTGAAGATGGGTTCGATCTCGACCATCTGCCTTCGCTTGGTAAAGCGCGCTGTCAGCCATGGCGACACCCATTTCAGGTTCATCACCGTGATGAGGGACATAAGAAACGAAGCCAATACTGACCGTCAGTCGATTTGAAACATTCGAACAACCATGCTCAATTGCCAACTCGTGGATTTGCTCGTGAATACGCTGGGCGACTTTATGCGCCCCCTCAGTTGTTGTATTTGGCAGGATAAATGCAAACTCTTCTCCGCCGTATCGAGCCACACAATCGGAAGATCGACTCACCACTTGTTGGAATACCGCAGCCACTTTGACGAGGGCTTCATCACCTTGTTGGTGACCATAACAGTCGTTGTAATCTTTGAAGAAATCGATATCACACAACATGATTGTCAGTGGTAACTTCTCACGAATGTGGTGATACCAAAGGGTATGAAGCTGCTCATCAAAACGACGACGGTTAGCCACTTTGGTAAGACTGTCAGAGAAGCTCAGTTTCTCTAGCTCAAGGTTCGCCTCTTCGAGCTTCTGCTCAGCAAGATAACGCTCAGAGATATCACGAGCCATGATCAACACGCCATTAGTGCCGGACGCTTTATCTTTGAACGGCGATTTCACCACATCAAACCACGTGTAATAGCCATCGCTGCTGCTCACTTTATCGATGTAGCGTATAGGCTGAGTTTGCTTCAAAGCTTGCAAATCACTTGCTTCTAAGCGGATGTAGATATCTTCAGGGATAACGTCTTGTAGGCGCTTACCAATAAGGTCACTCACATCAGGAATCCCGAGAGCATTAACGAATGGTTTATTACAAGCTTGATAAACCATGTTTTCGTTGAAGATACCAATGGAATCAGGACTCGCGTCTAGAATCGTTTGTAAGATCGTATCACGCTGAGCCAACGCTACTTCGGTGTCTTTACGACGCTCCATTTCATCACGAAGGTTTTGTTGCATCTTGTGCCATTCCGTCACGTCATGACTGATGGATAGCGTGCCGATCATCTCACCGGCTTGCGAAACCAGCGAGCTTTGGTTCACTTCAAGCAAGCAACTTCGACCTTGAGGATCGGTTGTCCAACGGCGTTCACTTTTACGAGTCGCGATTGGGCGAGCTTTTGACGTACACGCCTCTTCTCTGCGCCCTTCCCAAAACAGATCAAATGCGCGGTTAGTCGTTAATACTTTACCTTGTTGATCTTGCAAACAGATCAATTCAGACAGAGAGTCGATAGCAGAACGAGCGATACTAAGCTGCTCAAGCTCTTGTTGTTGTTCAGTATGAGTGACTTGATGTGGCTGAGCATACACAATCCAAACTCGGTGACCGCGAAGCAAACTCTTTCGACCCGACAACTCAACTTTGATGCTCTCTGTCTCGGACAATCGCCAGCCGAACAACTGTTGACGGAAGTGTCGACTAGAAAAGCTATCAAGTAGTGTTACCAGTTCTTCAGTATGAAAGGAAGCAGGATAAAGAAAGCCAGAACCTAATGAACGAATGCCAAGTAATTGCATGGCTGAGTCATTAGAAAGCAATAACTGTCCGTGACTAGCATCGATCACTAGTACGGGATAAGGAGAGTCAGTAACCAGCTGTTTCAAGCCGGACTGGAAGCGTATATAGATCAGCGTGACGGCGATTACGCATACCACAGAGAGCAGGACCACAAATCCGTAGTCGCCCTGCCCATCCCAGAGCCAATTGAGTAACTGATCCATTTTTCCGACCTTTAAAGCAAATCGGAAGAAATATAACAGTTCTTAATCGATCATTCCGCTTTTAATTCTGGTTTGCTATAGATGAAAGCATCGCCGGTTAAGCTACCTTGTGCGCCATCTTTATCTAATGCACGACCAATTTCAGTCATCGCCAACCAGCGGTTCTCACACCATAATGGCGATAATAAGGTTGGACGACGCGCAGCAGAAGAAACACGGTGGTAGATCACCTCTTTTGGTGTCATGCGGATCAATTCACTGGCAGTTGCGACGTAAGTTTCTAACTCTGGCGCTTCTAACCTTCCGGCACGCCATGCTTTTGCCATGGTGCTACCTTCGACAATGTGCAAGCCGTGCAGCTTAATGCCATCAGTGCCAACTTCGAGTACTTTACGCATCGTTTCAATGTTGTCGTCGCGAGTTTCTTTCGGCAAACCAACGATCAGATGGGTACAAACTTTAATACCCAAAGCACGAGCGCGTTTGGTGATTTCTGCATAGCACTCAAAATCATGACCACGGTTGATACGCTTGAGGGTGTCATTGTTGGCAGTTTGAAGACCAAGCTCTAGCCAAATCTCATAGCCTTGATTTACATAGTCAGACAGTAAATCCAATACTGCATCAGGAACGCAATCTGGACGAGTGCCCACACAAAGGCCGACGATATCAGCAGCCTTGAGGGCTTCTTCGTACATGTTTTTGAGGACTTGTACTTCTGCATAGGTACTAGTGTACGCCTGAAAATATGCCAGATACTTCTTCGCTCGATGGATCTCTCCCGCGCGATCTTTCAGTTGATCGTGGATGCTTTTGATCTGTACTTCTTCGTCAGCAAACGAAGCCACATTACAGAATGTACAACCACCTCGGCCAATCGTGCCGTCGCGGTTTGGGCAACTAAAGCCACCATGTAAAGTCAGCTTATGGACTTTTTCGCCGTAACGACGCTGAAGGTCTTGGCCTAATGTGTTGACCAACTCATGTAACTGCATAGATTCTCACCAATAGTAAACCGTAATAAATCTCACTACGATTAATGTAACTAAATTACATCCCTGCAAGAAAAAACAAATAATTCTAGTCAATTCAAACAAACAGGTAGCGGTGTGAAATCAATAAAACTGCATAAAACCAACTTAAAACCTGCAATGTTGCGCAAATGTTAAACAAAAAGTGAATATTTAAACGAAAAAATTGGGTCACAAAAGCGACTTTTCGTTGCATTCTCAAGTCACAAAATTGTAGGATACTTACACAACCCCGTCGTTTTTGTGACTTTTATTACAACATCAACTGCGGGAATTGTCGGCGATACCCCGCTCCCACCTATATAAGTCACTAAATTGTGGCAATAAATAAAGGGATATCACCAAGGATTGTTTTTCTCGCAAAATTTTTCCTGCGAGATACGGAAAGGAATCAAGACTGGTCAACCTCGGCCAGTGGCGAATCATAAATATAAAGGACAAGACGCAAAGAGCGCACCTAAGGCAGTCGAGATCTGTCCGAGATTCTTGCGTCGACATTGAACTGGAAGGATGTATCTATGGTAGATAGAGAGCAAAATTCACAGGGTCTGTACACTCCGGAGCTGGAGCATGACGCTTGTGGTATCGGTTTTGTTGCTCACCTTAAAAACCGTAAATCTCATGAAGTAGTGACTCAAGCATTGGATATGCTGGCTCGCATGGAACACCGTGGTGGCCAAGGCTGTGATCCATGCAGCGGTGATGGCGCGGGTATCTTGCTACAAAAACCTCATGAATTCCTATTAGAAGAAGCCGTTAAGCTAGGCATTAAACTGCCTTCGTTTGAAAAGTATGGTGTTGGTGTCGTTCTTTTCCCGAAAGACGAATACAAACGCGAACAATGCCGTGACATTCTAGAACGCAACGCACAGCGTCTAGACCTTGAAGTTATCGGCTACCGCGTTTTGCCAACCGACAACTCAATGATCGGTGCAGACCCACTAAGCACAGAGCCTCAGTTTGAGCATGTGTTTATCTCTGGTGGCCCTGGCATCACACCTGAAGAGCTCGAGCGCAAACTGTACGTGCTTCGTAACTACACAGTGCGAGTTTGCCTAGAAAGCGTTTCAAACATTGGTGACGACTTCTACATTAACTCAATGTCATACAAGACATTGGTGTACAAAGGTCAGTTAACGACAGAGCAAGTACCTCAGTACTTCCTTGATCTGCAAAATCCGACCATGGTGACCGCACTGGCACTGGTACACTCTCGTTTCTCTACCAACACCTTCCCGAAATGGCGTCTTGCACAGCCTTTCCGTTACATTGCCCACAACGGTGAAATCAATACAGTTCGCGGTAACTTGAACTGGATGAAAGCCCGTGAAGCAATTCTAGAGTCAGACCTGTTTACTCAGGCTGAAATCGACATGCTTCTTCCTATCTGTCAGGAAGGCAGCTCGGATTCATCTAACTTTGACATGGCACTTGAGCTCCTAGTTCTTTCTGGTCGCAGCCTGCCACACGCATTGATGATGATGATCCCAGAAGCATGGCAAGAAAACAAAAACATGGATCCTAAGCGTCGCGCGTTCTACCAATACCACGCGAACATCATGGAACCATGGGATGGTCCTGCTTCAGTATGTTTTACTGACGGTGTTCAAGTTGGTGCGACACTCGACCGTAACGGTCTGCGCCCTTCTCGCTACACAGTGACCAAAGACAACTTCCTAGTGATGGCATCTGAATCTGGTGTTGTGGATATTGAGCCAGAGAACGTAGAGTTCCGCGGCCGTCTACAACCAGGTCGTATCTTCGTTGCAGACCTAGAGCAAGGTCGCATCATCTCTGATGAAGAAGTGAAAGACACCATTGCAACAGCGCAGCCTTACGAGAAGTGGGTAGAAGAAAACCTACTGAGCTTGAAGAAGCTGCCAGATGCGAGCAACCAGTTTAGCCAACCTTCTCCAGAACGTTTGCTACACCGTCAACAAGCTTTCGGTGTGAGCACTGAAGAAGTGAACGAAATCATCGTTCCAATGGCGAATGATGCGAAAGAGCCATTATCAGCCATGGGTGCCGACTGGCCTCTTGCGGTTCTATCTCATCAGTCTCAGCATCTTTCAAACTACTTCAAGCAGCTGTTTGCACAGGTAACTAACCCGCCGATCGACCCGATCCGTGAGCGTATGGTTATGTCGCTGAACACTTACTTGGGTAAAGACCAAAACCTTCTGACTGAAACACCACTTCACTGCCAGAAAGTCGAATTGGAATCGCCAGTTCTGGCGAACTCTGAGCTTGAAAAACTGCGTGCGATCGATAACGAACACCTACAAGCGAAGACTTTGGATATCGTATTCCAAGCCAATGAAGATCAAGGCAAGCTTGAGCGCGCACTAAAACGTATTTGCCAATACGCAGAAGACGCGGTTATCGATGGTTACTCAATCATCCTACTCACTGACCGTGCAGTGAACTCAAACCACGCGGCGATCCCAGCAATGCTGGCAGTTGGCGCAGTACACCACCACTTGATCCGTAAAGGTCTACGTGCGAAGTGTGACATCGTGGTTGAAACTGGTGACGCGCGTGAAACGCACCACTTTGCAACGCTACTTGGTTACGGTGCGAATGCGGTTAACCCTTACCTAGTGATTGAAACCATCATTGAACTTCAACGTACGAAGAAGTTGGATCCAGAAGCGAACCCTCGCGACCTGTTCGACAACTACCGTAAAGCGATCAATGGCGGTCTTCTGAAGATCTTCTCGAAGATGGGTATTTCAACGCTACAGTCGTACCACGGCGCGCAAATCTTCGAAGCTTTAGGTATCCACAAATCAGTGGTCGACAAGTACTTCACAGGTACGGTTTCTCGTATCCAAGGTCTAACCCTTGATGATATCGCCAAAGAAGTGCTGATCCGTCACCGTATCGGTTACCCACAACGCGAAATCCCAATTCAAATGTTGGATGTTGGCGGTGTTTACCAGTGGAAACAGCGTGGTGAGAAACACCTCTTCAACCCAGAAACCATTTCTCTACTGCAAGAGTCTACGCGTAACAAGAACTACGATCAGTTCAAGCAATACGCGACTGCTGTAGATAAGCAAGGTGACAACGCGGTAACCCTGCGTAGCCAACTTGAGTTCATTAAGAACCCAGCAGGTTCTATCTCTATCGACGAAGTCGAGCCAATTGAAAGCATCGTGAAACGCTTCGCGACCGGTGCAATGTCATTCGGTTCTATTTCTTACGAAGCACACTCCACACTGGCTGTTGCGATGAACCGCCTTGGCGCGAAATCGAACTCTGGTGAAGGTGGTGAAGACCCAATGCGTTTCGAACGCAAAGACAACGGCGATTGGGAACGCTCTGCGATCAAGCAGGTGGCTTCAGGTCGTTTCGGCGTAACCTCTTACTACCTAACCAACGCTGATGAGCTACAAATCAAGATGGCTCAAGGTGCGAAACCAGGTGAAGGTGGTCAGCTACCAGGCGATAAAGTGGATGACTGGATCGGTGCTACACGTCACTCAACTCCGGGCGTCGGTCTTATCTCGCCACCTCCACACCACGATATCTACTCAATCGAGGATTTGGCTCAGCTTATCTACGACTTGAAGAACGCGAACCGCGCGGGTCGCGTAAACGTGAAACTGGTATCGGAAGCTGGCGTAGGTACGATCGCTTCTGGTGTTGCTAAAGCGAAAGCGGACGTTGTACTTATCGCAGGTTTCGACGGCGGTACTGGTGCATCCCCAATGTCTTCAATCCGTCATACCGGTCTTCCTTGGGAACTTGGCTTGGCAGAAACGCACCAAACGCTACTGAAGAACGGCCTACGTAACCGTATCGTGGTTCAAGCAGATGGTCAGATGAAGACACCTCGTGACCTTGCAGTTGCAACACTACTTGGTGCAGAAGAATGGGGCGTGGCAACCGCAGCATTGGTGGTTGAAGGTTGTATCATGATGCGTAAGTGTCATAAGAACACCTGTCCTGTTGGTATCGCGACTCAGAACAAGACCCTTCGCGAGCGCTTTGATGGTCGCGTAGAAGACGTCGTAACCTTCTTCCAATACATGGCACAAGGTCTACGTGAAATCATGGCTGAACTTGGCTTCCGCACTATCGATGAGATGGTAGGCCAAGGTCAGAAAATGAAAATTCGCCAAGATGTTTCTCACTGGAAATACAAGAACCTAGACCTATCTCCTGTTCTACACGTTGAACAGCCACGCGAAGCGGACGGCGTATTCAACCAAGCAGAGCAGAACCACAACTTAGAAGAAGTACTAGACCGTAAGCTGATTCAAGCTGCCATTCCTGCTCTCGAGAAAGGTGAAGCGGTGACAGCCGAATTCCCTATCGTTAACACGGACCGTTCTGCAGGAACCATGCTGTCGAACGAAATCTCGAAAGTGTACAAAGATGCCGGCCTTCCTCAACCAATGAACGTGAAGTTCAACGGCTCTGCAGGTCAGTCATTCGGTGCATTCCTAGCTAAGGGCGTGAAGTTCGAAGTGGAAGGTGATGCAAACGACTACTGGGGCAAAGGCTTATCTGGCGGTACCTTGGTGCTGTACCCTGATGCGAAATCAAGCATTGTCGCTGAAGATAACATCGTGGTTGGTAACGTATGTTTCTACGGTGCAACCTCGGGTGAGTCTTTCATTCGCGGTATGGCTGGCGAACGTTTCTGTGTTCGTAACTCAGGTGCGAAAGTAGTAGTAGAAGGCGTCGGTGACCACGGTTGTGAATACATGACTGGCGGTGCTGCCATCATCCTTGGTTCAACAGGTCGTAACTTTGCCGCAGGTATGAGTGGCGGTGTTGCTTACGTATGGGATAAATCAGGCGACTTTGAGTCGAAACTGAACCCAGAACTGGTTGACCTAGACCCAATCGAGCAAGAAGACAAAGATCTATTACTCGACATGCTAACCAAGCATGTTCAATTCACAGGAAGTGAAGTCGCTCAGTCTTTCCTAGACAACTTTGAAGCAAGCCTAGCCTCTATGGTTAAGGTAATGCCGCGTGACTACAAAGCGGTTCTTCAAAAGCGTAAAGCTGAAGCGCAACAAACTGAAGCGGAGGCAGTGTAATGGGTAAGCCTACTGGATTTTTAGAGCATGGTCGTGAACTTCCACAGAAGATCGACCCAGCTGAACGTATCAAGAACAACAAAGAGTTCGTTCTGAACGAGGAGTTTGGTAGCAAAATCAATACTCAAGCTTCTCGTTGTATGGATTGTGGTGTGCCGTTTTGTCATAACGGCTGCCCTATCGGTAACATCATCCCAGAGTTTAACGACGCGGTTTATCGTGATAGCTGGGAAGAAGCATGGAACATTCTAAGCTCGACGAATAACTTCCCTGAGTTTACTGGTCGAGTTTGCCCTGCTCCATGTGAAAGTGCTTGTGTACTTGGCATCAACCAAGATCCAATCACCATCTGTAATATCGAGAAAACCATCGTGGAAACGGCGTATCGTGAAGGATACGCCAAACCAAAAACACCACGCTCTCGCACAGGCAAAACCGTTGCGATCATCGGTTCGGGCCCTGCTGGCCTTGCGGCTGCTGAGCAACTAAACAGCGCTGGCCATACTGTGACAGTATTCGAGCGAGACGAGAAAGTAGGCGGTCTGCTACGTTTTGGTATCCCAGATTTCAAACTGGGTATGGACGTGATTGATCGTAAGATCAACTTGATGGCAGAAGCAGGTATTGAATTCAAAGTTAACCAACACGTTGGTGTTGATGTGAATGCCCAGCAACTTCGTCAAGAATTCGATGTGGTTCTACTAACGGGTGGTTCAACCGTTCCTCGTGATTTGCCAGTTCCGGGGCGTGAGCTAAAAGGCGTTCACTTCGCAATGGAATTCCTAGGTCAAAACAACCGCCGTGCCAACAACATGGATCTTAAGGGTGAAGAACTTCACGCCGCGGGTAAACATGTTGTCGTTATCGGTGGTGGTGATACGGGTTCTGACTGTGTAGGTACATCAAACCGCCACGGTGCAGCAAGCATCACTCAGGTTGAAATCATGCCGATTCCACCAGAGAAGCGCCCTGCTAATATGCCATGGCCACAGTACCCGATGATCCTACGTACTTCGACCTCTCATGAAGAAGGCGTTGATCGTCACTGGAACATCCTAACCAAAGAGTTCATCGGCAATGACAAAGGTGAAGTTACAGGCCTTCGTTTAGCTGATATCGTTTGGCAAGATGCGAAACCAGGCGAGCGCCCAAGCTTCAAAGAAGTAGAAGGCAGCGAGCGTGTGATCCCATGTGATATGGCATTCCTAGCGATGGGCTTCCTGCACCCAGAACCAACTGGCGTGCTTGCTCAACTGGATATCGCGCTGGATGATCGCGGTAACGTAGCAACCCAAGGTTTTGCTACCAACCAAGAAGGTGTATTTGCTGCTGGTGATATGCGAACAGGACAATCTCTGGTGGTTCGTTGTATCAACGAAGGTCGTGAATGTGCCCGTGCTATCGATGGCTATTTAATGGGTGGCACAAACCTAGAAGCAAAAGCAGATTCACTGATGCTTTCTGCGTAAAGGGAGTGTTCTCACTTCCTCTTTCTAAGTATTAAATCCAGCCATCAGTAGTATCGATGGCTGGTAGCGAAGAAAGAAAACAGTTCCTTCCAACCTTTTTATTTTGACCAGCATTTTGTGCTGGTCTTTTTTATGCCCGCCAGAATCAAATGTTACTTTTTTGTAACAACAACTTTTCTATCTCACTGTTTTTATTGAATTATTTCAGCCAATTAAATGGTAAATCGCATATTCACGCGATGATTCACTAATAACTTGACCTTTTTTACAATAAGCTATAGCTTGTGAAGTTGGTGAAAATAAAACACACAATTTTTGTTAAGATATTTGACGAATTTTATTGAATAGATATACATAAAACATAGAAAGTGACGCATAGTTAGTCATCATTATCAACTTGAGCAGTGTTGATATATCTGTCGGGATGACAGATAAGCAAAGGGAGAATTGCAATGGCTCTTTATGATCCAAGTCTTGAGAAAGACAACTGTGGATTTGGCTTAATCGCGCACATGGAAGGCGAGCAAAGTCACAAGCTGGTACGTACAGCAATTTCCGCACTTGATCGCATGACCCACCGTGGTGGCATCGCCGCCGATGGTAAAACTGGTGATGGTTGCGGTCTTCTTCTACAAAAGCCCGATTCCTATTTACGCCTTATCGCCGAAGAAAATGGCTTCAACCTTGGCAAGCAATACGCCGTTGGGATGATTTTCTTCAACCAAGACCCGGTGAAAGCTCAACTCGCCAAGGACATCGTCAACAAAGAACTCGCACAAGAGACGTTAACTGTTGCGGGTTGGCGTGAAGTGCCAACCAATTCAGAAGTACTCGGCCCAATCGCTGCTGATTCACTTCCAGACATTCAACAAGTCTTTATCTCTGCCCCGGCAGGTTGGCGCGAGCGTGACATTGAGCGTCGCCTCTACATCGCACGCCGTCGCATCGAAAAACAAATCACTGAAGATCCTGACTTCTACATCTGTAGCTTGTCGACACAAGTTCTGGTGTACAAAGGCTTGTGCATGCCTGCGGACTTACCGCGCTTCTATCTTGACCTTGCTGATCTACGCATGGAATCTGCTATCTGCCTGTTCCACCAGCGTTTTTCAACGAATACTCAGCCTCGGTGGCCTCTGGCTCAACCGTTCCGTTACCTTGCTCATAATGGTGAGATCAATACCATTGAAGGTAACCGCCAATGGGCACGTGCTCGTGCTTACAAGTTCTCATCACCACTGCTGCCAGACCTACAAACTGCGGCACCATTTGTGAACGAGACTGGCTCAGATTCTTCCAGCTTAGATAATATGTTGGATCTCTTTTTAGCAGGCGGTATGGATATCTTCCGCGCCATGCGCATGCTTGTGCCACCAGCATGGCAAAACCACCCAGATATGGATCCGGATCTTCGAGCGTTTTACGACTTCAACTCCAAACACATGGAACCATGGGATGGCCCGGCTGGTATCGTACTGTCCGATGGTCGTTACGCTGCCTGTAACCTAGATCGAAATGGTCTGCGTCCTGCACGTTATGTGATTACCAAGGACAAGTTGATCACTCTAGCTTCTGAGGTGGGGATTTGGGATTACGCTCCGGATGAGGTCGCAGAAAAAGGCCGTGTTGGTCCGGGTGAACTACTGGTTATCGACACTCGAAAAGGTAAGCTTTGGCAGTCTAGCGAGATCGATAACGATCTGAAATCTCGTCACCCTTACCGCGAGTGGATGGAAAACAACGTTCGCAAACTCACACCTTTTGCTCAGTTACCTGAAGATCAAGTTGGCGAACGCAGCTTTGATGAAGACTTGCTTAAGACTTATCAAAAGCAATTCGCCATGAGCAATGAAGAAGTCGATCAAGTGTTGCGCGTTCTCGGTGATATGGGACAAGAAGCGGTCGGCTCTATGGGTGATGACACCCCGATGGCCGTCTTATCCTCTAAAGAGCGCTTGGTGACTGACTATTTCCGTCAGAAGTTCGCGCAGGTAACCAACCCGCCGATCGATCCACTGCGTGAAAAACACGTGATGTCACTGGCGACCAGTATTGGTCAGGAGATGAACGTCTTCTGTGAAACCGATGGCCACGCCTACCGAGTGACCTTCGATTCGCCAGTATTACTTTACTCAGACATGCAGCAATTACTCGAGCTTGGTGACGATCATTACCGTAATACCATTCTCGATATCAACTACGATCCACAACAGAAAGATCTCAAACAAGCCATTGATGATCTGTGTGAACAAGCGGAACAGGTCGTACGTGAAGGCACGGTTCTAGTCGTGCTTTCAGATCGCGCTTTAGTCAAAGGCAAACTGCCAATTCCTGCAGCAATGGCAGTCGGTGCGGTTCAAACTCGCTTGATCGATGCCAACTTACGTTGTGATGCCAACATTGTTGTTGAGACCGCAACAGCTCGTGACCCACACCAATTTGCTGTCTTGCTTGGCTTTGGCGCCACTGCAGTTTACCCATACCTAGCTTATGAAGCACTAGGTAAGCTGATTGATGATAAAGCGCTAGAAAAAGACTATCGCGATGTGATGCAAAACTACCAATACGGCATCAACAAAGGTCTGTACAAGATCATGTCGAAAATGGGGATTTCTACCATCGCCTCTTACCGCTGCTCGCAACTGTTTGAAGCGGTTGGCTTGAGCCAAGAAGTGGTCGATTTGTGCTTTAAAGGTGTTACAACTCGTATTGAAGGCGCGAACTTCGACGACTTCCAACAAGATTTGTACAACCTTTCTCGTAAAGCTTGGGCGAAACGCAAAGCCATTGAGCATGGCGGCTTATTGAAATACGTCCACGGTGGTGAATATCACGCCTACAACCCAGACGTGGTTGGTACACTGCAAACTGCGGTGAAATCAGGCGAAAGTAATGATTATCAGAGCTTTGCTAAGCAGGTGAACCAACGCCCTGTAGCCATGCTACGAGACTTAATGTCGCTGAAAAAATCAGACTCACCGCTACCTTTAGAGCAAATTGAGCCTAGCACTGAGCTCTTCAAGCGCTTTGATTCTGCGGCGATGTCTATTGGCGCACTTAGCCCAGAAGCGCACGAAGCACTTGCAACAGCGATGAACCGTCTTGGTGGTTACTCCAACTCCGGTGAAGGCGGTGAAGATCCACGTCGCTTCGGTACAGAGCGTAACTCGCGCATCAAGCAGATCGCTTCAGGTCGGTTTGGTGTTACGCCTCACTACCTCACCAATGCAGACGTACTGCAGATCAAGGTCGCACAGGGTGCGAAGCCGGGCGAAGGTGGTCAGTTACCGGGACATAAAGTCACAGCAGAAATCGCAAAACTGCGTTATTCGGTACAGGGGGTGACTCTGATCTCCCCTCCTCCGCACCACGATATTTATTCAATTGAAGATTTAGCCCAGCTGATCTTCGACCTAAAACAAGTCAATCCAAATGCGCTGGTTTCGGTGAAATTAGTATCTGAGCCTGGTGTCGGCACCATCGCAACAGGTGTCGCGAAAGCTTACGCTGATCTCATTACCATTTCGGGTTACGACGGTGGTACCGCAGCAAGCCCATTAACTTCAGTGAAATACGCTGGTAGCCCATGGGAATTGGGACTGGCAGAAACCCAACAAGCATTGGTTGCCAATGGTCTACGCCATAAGATCCGTCTGCAAGTAGATGGTGGTCTAAAAACGGGCCTAGACGTGGTGAAAGCAGCGATTCTCGGTGCGGAAAGCTTCGGTTTTGGTACTGCGCCAATGGTGGCAATGGGTTGTAAGTTCCTACGTATTTGTCACCTCAACAACTGTGCCACAGGAGTTGCGACTCAAGACGAGACTCTACGCAAAGAGTACTTCAAAGGTCTACCGGAAATGGTGATGAACTACTTCATTGGTCTGGCGGACGAAGTACGTGGATTACTTGCTGAACTTGGTGTTGAAAAACTTACTGACTTGATTGGTCGTACCGATTTGTTGGAAACCGTTGAAGGTCTGACAGCAAAACAAACCAAGCTGGATTTGTCGAATATCCTTGAGGCACCAGTCTCTCCAGAAGGACACCCTCTTTACTGGACACAACCAAATACACCATTTGATAAAGCAGAGCTAAACAACAAGATCATCGAAGACGCACTACAAGCGGTTGAAAAACGTCAATCTGCTAGCTTCTTCTACAACGTGATCAACACCGACCGTTCTGTGGGTGCTCGCCTATCTGGTGAAATCGCTCAGCGTTACGGCAACCAAGGCATGGCGGCGACGCCAATCAAACTGCACTTGGATGGCACTGCAGGCCAGTCATTTGGCGTTTGGAACGCGGGTGGCGTAGAGCTTTACCTCACTGGGGATGCCAACGACTACGTAGGTAAAGGCATGGCTGGCGGTAAGGTGGTTATCAAACCTCACCTTGGCACTGCATTTAAGTGTAATGAAGCAACCATCATTGGTAACACCTGTCTGTACGGCGCGACCGGCGGTAAGCTGTTTGCGGCAGGTAAAGCCGGTGAGCGTTTCGGCGTACGTAACTCAGGTACGATTGCCGTTATTGAAGGCGCTGGCGATAACGCTTGTGAGTACATGACCGGCGGTATTGTTGCCATTCTTGGCGCAACAGGCGTGAACTTTGGCGCAGGCATGACTGGCGGTTTTGCTTACGTATTGGATGAGAACCAAGACTTCCAAGGTCGCGTGAACAACGAGTCTGTTGAAGCGATTTCTCTGTCGGATCTCTACATCCATCAAGAGCACTTACGTGGTCTAATTGCCGAGCATCTTGAAGAAACCGGCTCTAGCCACGCAGAAGATATCTTGGCGAACTTTGATGAATGGATTCCAAAGTTCTACTTGGTGAAACCACAAGCGGCAGACTTACGCACGCTACTTGGCCACCAGAGTCGCAGTGCCGCAGAACTGCGCGTTCAAGCCCAGTAATCATGGAGGATGTTTGAATCATGAGTCAGAACGTTTATCAATTTATCGATGTTCAACGCGTAGATCCTGCGAAGAAACCTATCAAAGTGCGTAAGATCGAATTCGTTGAAATCTATGAACCATTTACCAAGCAACAAGCGACTGCGCAGGCGGATCGCTGCTTGGATTGTGGTAACCCATATTGTGAATGGAAGTGCCCAGTCCACAACTACATCCCGCAATGGCTAAAGTTAGCCAATGAAGGTCGTATCCTTGAAGCTGTTGAATTGTCACACCAAACTAATAGCTTACCTGAAGTTTGTGGCCGAGTTTGTCCACAAGATCGCCTATGTGAGGGATCTTGTACTCTCAATGAGGACTTTGGCGCCGTCACTATAGGTAACGTTGAAAAATACATTACCGACAAAGCCTTCGAAATGGGCTGGAAGCCTGATATGTCCAAGGTCGAGTGGACCGATAAAAAGGTTGCCATCATTGGTGCAGGCCCAGCAGGCTTGGCAGCTGCCGACATTCTAGTCCGCAATGGCGTGAAACCTGTCGTATTTGACCGCTATCCTGAAATTGGAGGCCTACTGACCTTCGGTATCCCTTCGTTCAAGCTTGAAAAAGGCGTGATGGAAAACCGCCGCCGCGTCTTCACCGAGATGGGCGTAGAGTTCAAGATGAACATCGAAGTAGGTAAAGATGTACAGATGCAAGAGCTACTTGATGAGTACGATGCCGTCTTTTTGGGTGTTGGTACTTACAAGTACATGCGTGCAGGACTAGAAAATGAAGGTGCGCCGGGCGTTTACGATGCTCTGCCATTCTTGATTTCAAATACGTACAAGGTCATGGGCTTGGAGCACGATAAACCATTTATCGACATGGCAAAGCAACGCGTAGTGGTACTCGGTGGTGGTGATACCGCAATGGACTGTGTTCGTACCTCTATCCGCCAAGGCGCGTCAAACGTGGTATGTGCTTACCGTCGTGATGAAGCCAATATGCCAGGCTCTCGCCGCGAGGTGAAAAACGCCAAGGAAGAAGGCGTGAAGTTCATGTTCAACCTTCAGCCTTTAGGAATTGAAGTCGATGCGTCAGGTAAGGTTTCAGGGGTCAAAGTGGTGAAAACTGCCCTTGGTGAGCCTGATGAAGCAGGCCGCCGACGCCCAGAACCAGTAGAAGGCAGCGAGCACGTTCTACCAGCAGACGTCGTTATCATGGCGTTTGGTTTCCAGCCACACAAAATGGACTGGCTAGCTCCGTTTGATGTCGAGTTGGACCAATGGGGCCGCATCAAAGCTCCTGCGAAACAAGAGTTCCAATTCCAGACCAGCAACAAAAAGATCTTCGCTGGTGGCGATGCGGTACGAGGCTCAGATCTGGTCGTGACCGCGATTGATGAAGGTCGAAAAGCCGCAGAAGGTATTCTCGATTACCTTGAAGTTTAATCACTGTTAACGTCTCAAAAAGGATCCTACTATTGGATCCTTTTTTCTTTTATTACATATAATTAAATTCCTAAGATAAGGGATAGAACTAATGAAAAAAGCCGCTCTCCTTTCCATTACTTTGCTCGGCTTAACCGCTTGTAGCCAAGGAGTCACAACCATGACGGATCGTTCTCAATCACCTTGTGGTGACAAACCCAACTGCGTCTCCACCCAAGACACGCGTGAAGAATACAACCTAACACCATTCACCCTAACCGAATCCACGAACATCGATGCAATTGAGCAAGTGGCGCTTGAACTGCCAGGCGCGAAGACAGCCGTTAAAGAAGGCAATTATCTACGTATCGAATGCACATCTAAAATCATGCGCTTTGTGGACGATTTAGAGCTTAAGATCGAAGGCGACCAGCTTATTGTTCGTTCTGAATCTCGCGTTGGCTATTCAGACTTTGGAGTGAACCGTAAGCGTGCCGAACAATTACGTTCACTGTTGGCGAATGCTGAGTTAATCAAATAACGACCACATATTGGTGCAGAGTGGTATACTCTCGCCAACTTAAATTTTTATCGAAAGAGAGTGTTATGAAAGTTGGTATCATCGGTGCGATGGAACAAGAAGTCACCATCCTGAAAGAAGCAATGACAAACTGCCAAACAGTAAGCAAAGCAGGTTGTACGTTTTTCTCTGGTCAGATTAACGACGTTGATGTGGTACTGCTTCAATCTGGCATCGGTAAAGTAGCGGCGGCAGTAGGCACAACTATTCTGCTAGACGAGTACCAACCAGATGTTGTTATCAACACGGGCTCTGCAGGCGGCTTCGATTCAAGCCTAAACCTAGGCGACGTTGTAATCTCAACAGAAGTTCGTCACCACGATGCAGACGTAACTGCGTTTGGCTACGAAATGGGTCAAATGGCAGGCCAACCAGCAGCATTCAAAGCGGATGAGAAGTTAATGGACCTTGCTGAAAAAGCACTGGCTCAAATGGAAAACACGCACGCTGTTCGCGGACTGATCTGTACAGGTGATGCGTTTGTTTGCACGGCAGAACGTCAAGAGTTTATCCGTAAACACTTCCCTTCAGTTATCGCTGTAGAGATGGAAGCATCTGCTATCGCCCAAACTTGTCACCAATTCAACACACCGTTTGTTGTTGTTCGTGCTATCTCTGACGTAGCAGACAAAGAATCACCAATGAGCTTCGAAGAGTTCCTACCGCTAGCAGCGAAAAGCTCTTCAGAAATGGTATGCAAAATGTTGGAACTGACTAAGTAAGTCCCCAGAATTTCATGGAAGAAATATTTCAACAGCTCTATGCCAATGGTGCGCTCCTCGTCATGTGGGGCGCATTACTATTCCACTTATTAATCCCTATTCCTCACGCTGCTCATCCTGTGACTTTGTGGCATAAATTCGCAGAACAACTGGCGAACAAAGTTAATAACAACCACAACTACTCACAAAGCATTCTCTCTGGCGGACTCGCACTGCTTCTTATGCTTGTACCCTGCTTGATATTGCTGCTCGCGATGAAACCTTTAGTTTGGCAAGCGCCCTTATTTGAGCTGGCATTACTGCTTATTGCTCTCGACTGGCGAAACAACGAATCACTTGCGAAACAACTCGTTACTGCGATGTCTAATGAGAACAAAGCACAGTGCCGAGCACTACTAAAACCTTACCTTAATCGAGATACCGAGAGCTTATCACTGCTTGGGATTGGTAAAGCAGGCGCAGAGACCATCATCATGGGCTACGGACGTAACGTTGTGTCTGTGTTGTTTTGGTATGGATTGACTGGTGGAATTGGCGCGTTGATGTATCGCCTAACGGCAGAGCTAGCTCGTGCTTGGTCCCCAAGTCGCCGCCAGTATTCACCTTTTGGTAAGCCTGCTATTCAGCTAACGGCTGCATTGGAGATTGTTCCTTTACGCTTGTTTGCCGTGTTCATTAGCATGGGTAAAAACCTATCGAGTGTTTCGACTGCTATGCTTCAACAAGCGAAGTCTTGGCCACTTCCGGGGCCAGCTTGGTTGTTGTGCTCAATTGGTAACAAGCTTCAATTGTCACTTGGCGGTCCAGCGCTGTACCAAGGTCAACGAGCTGAACGAGCGAAAATTGGTGGTCGTATAGCACCATCTGCTATTCATCTAGCACAAATCCAAACCCTCATTGTGTGGCGTATTTTTGCTTGGATCGTTATCCAAAGCCTGATTCTCGGACTCATTTATCAAGGACTATGATGAACAAACTTTGCTTTGCTCTTCCTCTTATCTTCTCTGCTGCTTCTTTTGCCAATGAACCAGCTCAACGCGTCATCAGCTTGGCACCACACTCAACAGAAATCGCCTATGCTGCAGGTCTTGGTGACAAACTGATTGCCGTCAGCGAGATGAGTGACTACCCCGAGCAAGCTAAAGACTTAGAGAAAGTATCAAACTATCAAGGCATCAAGTTAGAGCGCATCATTGCCCTTCAACCCGATTTGGTTATCGCTTGGCCAGCAGGTAATCCAGCCAAAGAACTTGAAAAGCTCAAGCAGTTTGGCATTCCTATCTACTACTCAACGACTGGCACGTTAGAAGACATCGCTACGAACATTGAGCAACTTAGCCAGTACAGTGAGAAGCCAGAAGTTGGGCAAAAAGCCGCCGCAGAATTCCGCGCGCAGTTAGAAGCATTAAAAGAAAAATACAATACCGAGGATAAAGTCAGTTACTTCTATCAATTGAGTGAGAAACCGATCATCACCGTTGCGGGCAAGAACTGGCCAAGTGAAGTCTTCACCTTCTGTGGTGGCGAGAATATCTTTGCTAAAGGCAGTGCCCCTTACCCACAAGTCAGCATCGAGCAAGTGATTACTCGCCAACCCGAAGTCCTGTTTACCTCTCGCCATGCCATGAGTAATGATGGCATGTGGGCAGAATGGAAAAACGACATCCCTGCGTTAAAGAACAACCACGTTTGGTCACTCAATTCCGATTGGATCAACCGCCCAACCCCAAGAACCTTAAACGCGATCACAGAGGTGTGTGAACACTTTGAAACCGTTCGGCAAAAACGCTAACGTTTTCGTTGGAAATCCCGTACAATTTCCGTCCCATTTCTGTTCCCCCACAATTTGTTTAAAAGGTACCAAGTAACATGGACTCCATGCTGCTTTATATGATCGATTTATTCGGTACTGCTGTCTTTGCGGTTTCTGGCGTTTTACTCGCAGGCCGATTAAAGATGGATCCTTTCGGTGTGATCGTACTCGGTAGTGTGACAGCTATTGGCGGCGGCACTATTCGTGATATGGCGCTCGGGGCAACCCCGGTCTTCTGGATCACTGACACCACTTATCTTTGGGTAATTTTCATCACTTGTTTGCTCACGATGATTGTCATTCGTCGCCCTAAGCGCTTGCCTTGGTGGGTTCTACCTGTCTGTGACGCAATTGGTTTGGCGGTATTCGTCGGTATCGGTGTCGAGAAAGCTCTCGCCTACAATGCTTCTGGCATGGTTGCGGTGATCATGGGCGTTATCACTGGCTGCGGTGGCGGCATTATCCGTGATGTGCTGGCTCGCGAGGTACCCATGGTACTGCGAAGTGAAGTCTATGCGACCGCATGTATCATCGGCGGAATTTTCCATACCACGGCATTGAGTATGGGGCACGACCATTCAGTCGCCCTACTCGCAGGTGTCATCTCAACCTTGATTATTCGCCTTGGTGCGATTCGCTGGCACTTGTCACTGCCAACCTTTGCTATCAATCGCTGATCGATACCAGTCAATTTATACAAAAGAGCCGACTGAAACATCGGCTCTTTTTGTTTGTAAAATCACCTGTCGCTTCTCGTCTCAAGCTTGGCTATATTAGGCCTATTATTCCCAACATTCATGGATAGACATGTTACTGGAAGGCATCGAAACACTATTAGTTTTAAGCAAAGCGAAAACGATGAGTCGCACTGGGAGTTTGCTGTATATCAGCCAATCTGCAGTGAGTAAACGTATCGCGAACCTAGAGAAAAAACTGGGAAAGAAGCTAGTAGAACCCTCGGGGAGAACCATTAAACTCACACCTGATGGCATGGCTTTGATCGAGAATATTGGTCCGTCTTTTAACGAGTTACGTGGCCTTATTTATGAACAGCAAGAGCTAGAGGACACATCATTAATCACCCTCGATAGCTCAAAGTCTCTTATTGCAGGTTATCTTGGAAAAACCATTGGTGATTACCTCAAGCAAGATCAGTACTTAACTATAACCACCAACCACAGCCCTAGAATCGTTGAGCGAGTTCAATCCGGTAAAGCGACCATTGGGCTTTGCGCTGGTTTGCTTCCACCACATCACGGCTTGATGGCTTTTCATCTGTGCGATGAACCTTTTTTCCTCGTTAGTGATCAACAACTGAATGAACTTCCGAAAAAAGTCATCACAAATGATTTAGCTAACCCGTCCAATAGCTACCAACTGCCTGCATTAGAGAAAATCGGCATCAAACCATTGATGGAAATGGATGCCTACACTGCTGCAGCCCAACTTGCACTTGGAGGGGCAGCGCCAGCATTAATCCCATTATCGATAGTGAGAGCGTTAAAGATCCCTGACCATAACTGCTTTATGTTCGAACAACTGACATCTTTAATTCGACCGATTCATATCTGCGTTAGGCAAAACGTGTACCAGTCACCAAGAGTTAAAACAGTGATAGAAACCATTGGTGATGTTGTTGCCAGAGAAGTTTCGCGGCCATCAGCATAGACATAGTAATCACCAAAGGTCGAATCCACTTTTGGCCTTTGGTCACCACTACTTTGGCACCAAGCTGAGCACCAATAAAGCCCCCCACAGCCATGGTCAGACCGATTTCCCACACAGGCAAACCAGCAAGAATAAAGAACAGCAGAGCCGCGATATTTGAGGTGAAGTTGAGAATCTTAGTACGAGCGGTCGCATCAACCAAAGAGAAGTGACCAAGTGCGACAAAGCAAAGCGCAAAGATAGAGCCAGTACCTGGACCAAAAAAGCCATCGTAAAAGCCCACGCCACCACCAACACATAAAGCAAACATCGCTTCAGAGAGCTTTGGTTCTCCTTCAGCTGTTTTATTAGTTGAAGAGAGCAAAAAATAGAGTGAAATCGCGATAAGCAATACAGGGATAAGACTGGTGAGTACACCGGCATCGATAAACTGTACGGCCTCAGCACCAATGGCAGAACCAATAAAGGTACATAGAATCGCTAGGCGCATTTCTTTAAGGCTAACAATGCCATTACGCACAAAGTACCAACTGGCAGAAAAGCTTCCGAAAGAGCTTTGGAGTTTGTTGGTCGCCAATGCTTGAGTCGGACTTAGCCCCGCTGCCAACAAAGCAGGTAGAGTCAAGAGACCACCGCCACCAGCCATCGCATCAATAAATCCCGCAGCGGATGCGACAAAAAACAATGCAATTAAGATTTCGAACGTAACTTCCACTTGTGAGCCCTTGTAAATATTTGTAACCAAGATGGAACAACGATAGCACTGCCACGCAAACGCACAAAAGGAAACTCAAGACACCAACCTATTCCAGGTTTTCATCATTTAACTTAAAAAACAATAAATAACAAAATAGATTATTACACAAAGACTTTTAACTCCGCCCAATAAATAACAACTATGGCTTACCCCATCAATGAATTGATGCAAAATAATTATTAATCCAGATAAATAAAATTTAAAATCCATGTATCCAGTAACTTCTCGAGATAACTCACCTAAAAAAGAAATCTATATTTTTTCAATCGAAAATTTTGACACTACACTAAAAGCATACTTAAAAAACAAAGTAGATCTTACTCGTTGGGAGAATCTCAAAAAGGCATTCGAAAACTCTTCAAACTACTACGCATCTGCTGATGATTTAGTATTGTTGGCTAAGCTAACAAGCTACATACATGGCACAAACACCATAATTAGTATTGATTATTTAAATGGACAGCCTCATCTAACTATGCAAGGTAGTCCGGTATTAAAGTCCAGGCTATCTGGTTTTACTAAACTGAGCTCTCCACCTATAGTAACCCACATTGCAATTGGAACTAAGGACACTATAAGTTCAGTTCTTAAAGGCGGGCTAATTACCGTTATACTCGTTAGTTCATTCAGGGTATTAGATTTATTTTTCTCTGCAAAAAACAAACATACTTTATCTAAGTTTCTTGGTTCCGTTTCAACAGATGTATTGAAAGTAGGTATCTCAGCTGCTCTATCGATCCTTGCAGTAAAAGCTTCAACCGGTTTAGCTTACGCAAGCACAGCAATGACAGCCGGCCCTTTAATTCTGGCTATATCTGTTGGAATACTATCAGGCTACGCATTGAATAAGATAGATGAACACTACAAGATCACGGCCAATCTTCAAAAAGCAATTCACGACATGATAAAAAGTAAGTCAACCCTCAATGAAGATATTAATAGTATAAAGTCAACTATTGTTAAAAACCTGAGAAATTCTGGATACCGAGGCGTATTTAAAGATGAATAATAACGAAAGAAAATTAGAAAATAAAAAATATATTCTTCTATCTTCGTTCATCTTCTCCATAATTGGGGTATTGATGATCAACATATCAATAGTTGAAATAATTGATTTTATCAAAAACATAGAGAGCGAAGAAAGTAGTGTTAATTTTTCACGTTCATCCATAGCCTTAACTTCTGGGTCAATGTTATTTGTATTTTTCTCCTGCTACTCTTTAGTTGCATTAATTAGAAATAAAAAATTCTCCAAAAAGACAAATGATGTAATGTTAAAAATATTTTTTACAATATCTTTCATATCTATAATATCACCATACCCTGTTAGCTACTATTTAGAGAAAATTGCACTAGAAAATGGATATAAACACTCAGAAAAATTAAGCCAGTCCTGGTTATATGATAAGAACTACGTTTATATAAAGTGATAAAACTTAGAAATCCAATATTATTTGGATTAATTACCCTCTACATTCGATAGAAATAGAAAATTAATAAATGAGTAAAGGGCTGTGATGATGACGCATGGTAACTACGATAGAAAACAAGCATTATTCTACTTGATATTCTTACTCATATCATCAACCTCTCTATTTATATACTCACTAAAAGGCATAACTGGCTTCTATGACAATATAACCACTAAAAGTGAAGTAACAACTTTTGATCAAGTCTATGTATATATGTTTGGAGCGAGTTTCATTCTTTTTGAATGCTTGAGAATACTTGTCATCTCAATTATATCAAATAACTTTGTAACTAAGAGCCAATTCAAAAAGTCAAGTAAGATTTTTTTAGCACTCTCCATAACTACTTTTTTATCATTATACCCTGCAACTATCTTAGCTGATGTATTTGCTAAGTCTAATAACTATACATTTAGCAAAGACGAATCGACTTACAATATTTTACTGGAAAAGAGAGTATACAAAATAAATAAATAAGTAAGTAGAGTTTATTTTATAACTACCACACTTATAGAGCTCAGCATGTGGAGTACTGATCTAATTATGAATTACATTGTAATGTCGGGCACATACCAAATTTCAGTTTAAAAATTAAAGAGCGTCGCATGACTAAAATAGTTCTCCCTATAGCTTTATATCTATGCTTGACCATTGGTCTAGCAATAAGCCTAAGCATCTGGAATGAGTGGTTTTCTATCACTCAACAAATAGAACTCGATACTTATTTCATTCTCTCCGGTACCATAACTGCAACAGTAATATGTGTGCCAAACATTCTGACTATAAGCAAAGGCTTGAGTATCGCAGCGAAAGTAAACTTGCTCACCATTGCATTTATTCTTGTTACTTGCAGCGCTAATTTTGTTATTACAAATGGCAGTACTATTTCTTCATCTTTAGGGACGTTGCTTTCAGTTATCAGTTTGATGCTATACAAAAGTCCGCTCTACCAAGCTTTCTTAGCGCACTTCAATTCTCTCCATTTTAAGAAACCTTAAAGACAAAAAAGCCCGTTCAAATGAGCGGGCAATGAGGTTGTCATATAAGCCCTATTTTTCAGGCTTACTGATTTTTATCTATTACGCTTCTAGGCTAGCTTTCACTTTTGCGTGTAACTCTTGAACCGAAGTTACCGTGCTCTTCGCGTCTGCAGTGTGTGCCATACAAGTTGCGAATGCAGCGTTTAGTGTTGTTGTGTAGTTCACTTTCTCAGCTAGTGCGCCGCGACGCAGAACTTTAGAATCTTCAATCGCTTGACGGCCAGCGGCAGTATTCACGATGTAGGTGTACTCGTTGTTCTTGATACGGTCAAGAATGTGAGGACGACCTTCGTGTACTTTGTTTACTAGACGTGGGTTAATACCCGCTTCGCCAAGAATGACAGCTGTACCGTGCGTTGCATCTAGCTGGTAACCAAGTTTTGTCAACTTAGACGCTAGGTCCACAACGCGCTCTTTGTCACCTGAACGAACAGACAGTAGTGCACGACCACCTTCTGGGTAAATGTTGCCACAACCCAATTCTGCTTTCGCGTAAGCTTCTGCAAACGTAGCACCAACACCCATAACCTCACCAGTAGAGCGCATTTCTGGGCCTAACAGTGGGTCAACACCAGGGAACTTGTTGAATGGAAGTACAACTTCTTTCACTGAGTAGTAAGGTGGGATGATTTCTTTCGTAAAGCCTTGAGCTTCAAGCGATTGACCCGCCATTACACGCGCAGCAATCTTAGCGATTGGTGCACCCGTTGCTTTAGATACGAACGGTACTGTACGCGCTGCACGAGGGTTCACCTCGATTAGGTATACTTGGTTGTTCTTAACCGCGAACTGCGTGTTCATCAGACCACGAACACCCAACTCGAACGCTAGCTTTTCAACTTGCTCACGCATTACGTCTTGGATTTCTTGGCTTAGCGTGTATGCAGGAAGAGAACATGCTGAGTCACCTGAGTGAACACCCGCTTGTTCGATGTGCTCCATGATACCGCCGATAACCACACGCTCACCGTCACAGATAGCATCGATATCGACTTCAACTGCATCGTCTAGGAAGCTATCTAGTAGAACTGGAGATTCGTTTGATACGCTTACTGCTTCGTTGAAGTAGCGACGTAGGTCTTGCTCATCGTATACGATTTCCATCGCACGACCACCAAGTACGTAAGAAGGACGTACAACTAGTGGGTAACCGATTTCACGAGATTTCTCTACCGCTTGCTCCATCGTCGTTACTGTCGCGTTTTCTGGCTGTAGAAGACCTAGACGGTCAACAGCAACTTGGAAACGCTCACGGTCTTCTGCACGGTCGATTGCATCTGGGCTAGTACCGATGATAGGCACGCCAGCCGCTTCAAGTGCACGAGCCAGTTTAAGTGGTGTTTGACCACCGTACTGAACGATAACGCCTTTTGGCTTCTCAACACGAGCGATTGCTAGTACGTCTTCCAGTGTTACTGGTTCGAAGTACAGACGGTCAGACGTGTCGTAGTCCGTAGAAACAGTCTCAGGGTTACAGTTAACCATGATAGTTTCGTAGCCATCTTCTCGCAGTGCTAGCGATGCGTGTACACAACAGTAGTCAAATTCGATACCTTGGCCGATACGGTTTGGACCGCCGCCTAGAATCATGATCTTGTCTTTGTCTGTTGGGTTCGCTTCACACTCGTCATCGTAAGATGAGTACATGTAAGCTGTATCAGAAGAGAACTCAGCCGCACACGTATCAACGCGCTTGTACACTGGGTGGATGTCGTACTGGTCACGTAGACGACGGATTTCGCTTTCCGCAACACCTAGAATCTTAGATAGACGTGCATCAGCAAAACCTTTGCGCTTCAGCTTGTTAAGTTCTTCTTTGTTTAGACCAGCGAAGCCTTTTGCTTTTAGCTCTTGCTCAAGCTTCACGATGTCTTCGATTTGAACTAGGAACCAACGGTCGATTTGCGTTAGGTTGAATACGCCATCTACTGACATACCTGCACGGAATGCATCCGCGATGTACCAAATACGCTCTGCGCCTGCTTCTTTCAGCTCATGACGGATTTTCGTCAGTGCGTCTGGCGCATCTAGGTCAACCATCTCGTCAAAACCAGTAGCGCCTACTTCTAGACCGCGAAGTGCTTTTTGTAGTGACTCTTGTTGGTTACGACCAATTGCCATTACCTCACCAACTGACTTCATTTGCGTCGTTAGACGGTCGTTAGCACCAGCAAATTTCTCGAAATTAAAGCGAGGAATCTTTGTTACTACGTAGTCGATGGTTGGTTCGAATGATGCTGGCGTAGCGCCGCCAGTGATGTCGTTCATTAGCTCGTCTAGCGTAAAGCCAACTGCTAGTTTCGCTGCAATCTTAGCGATTGGGAAACCTGTTGCTTTTGAAGCTAGAGCAGAAGAGCGAGATACACGTGGGTTCATCTCGATGATAACCATACGGCCATCTTTCGGGTTGATACCAAACTGTACGTTAGAACCACCAGTTTCAACGCCAATCTCACGCAGTACTGCTAGAGATGCGTTACGCATTAGCTGGTATTCTTTGTCTGTTAGGGTTTGCGCTGGTGCAACCGTGATTGAGTCACCCGTGTGGATGCCCATTGGGTCAAAGTTTTCAATCGCACATACGATGATACAGTTGTCCGCTTTGTCACGAACCACTTCCATCTCGTACTCTTTCCAACCGATAAGAGATTCATCGATAAGAAGTTCGTTGGTTGGAGATAGGTCCAAACCACGACGACAGATTTCTTCGAACTCTTCTTTGTTGTATGCGATACCGCCACCAGTACCACCCATAGTAAATGATGGACGGATGATACAAGGGAAGCCAACCATATCGAGTACAGCGTAAGCTTCTTCCATGGTTTTTGCAGTATCTGCACGTGGACACTCAAGGCCGATAGACTTCATCGCTTTATCGAAACGAGAACGGTCTTCCGCTTTGTCGATTGCGTCAGCAGTCGCACCAATCATCTCAACGCCGAACTCTTCAAGAACACCGTGCTTCTCTAGGTCTAGTGCACAGTTCAATGCAGTTTGACCACCCATTGTTGGTAGTACTGCATCCGGCTTTTCTTTCGCGATGATGTTGCGAACCACTTCCCATTGGATTGGCTCGATGTAAGTTGCATCCGCCATGTCTGGGTCAGTCATGATGGTTGCAGGGTTAGAGTTTACTAGGATAACTCGGTAACCCTCTTCACGCAGTGCTTTACACGCTTGTGCGCCAGAGTAGTCAAACTCACATGCCTGACCGATAACAATCGGACCAGCACCAAGAATAAGAATACTTTGAATGTCAGTACGTTTTGGCATTATCTACTACTCCGAATTAAGCGCTGTGTTTTTTGATTAGTTCGATAAAGTGGTCAAATAGCGGTGCCGCGTCATGTGGACCTGGGCTCGCTTCAGGGTGACCTTGGAAGCTAAATGCTGGCTTGTCTGTGCGGTGAATACCTTGTAGAGAGCCATCAAATAGCGATACGTGAGTAGCACGTAGATTTTCAGGTAGTGTTGCTTCGTCTGCTGCAAAACCGTGGTTCTGCGACGTAATCATCACAACATTACGCTCCAAATCTTTTACTGGGTGGTTTGCGCCGTGGTGACCAAACTTCATTTTCACTGTTTGTGCACCCGATGCTAGCGCAAGGATTTGGTGGCCTAGACAGATACCAAAGATTGGCAGGCCTTTTTCTAGGAATACTTTTGTCGCTTCAATCGCGTAAGTACATGGTTCTGGGTCACCAGGGCCGTTTGATAGGAAAACACCATCTGGGTTTAGAGCCAGAACTTCTTCTGCTGAAGTTTCAGCAGGAACAACCGTTAGGCGGCAGCCTCGGTCAACCAACATGCGCAGGATGTTGCGTTTTGCGCCGAAGTCGTAGGCAACAACGTGATATGGCAATTCGCTGTCGTCTTTCGCTTCTGGAAGTCCACCCTCAAGCGTCCACGAACCTTGTTTCCATTGATACGCTTCTTTTGTTGTAACCTCTTTCGCAAGATCCATTCCTTTCAAGCCAGGGAATTCTTTTGCTTTCGCTAGTGCCAAAGCTTCGTCTAGATTGTTACCAGCTACGATACAACCGTTTTGAGCACCTTTTTCACGCAGGATACGAGTTAGCTTACGCGTGTCGATGTCTGCAATGCCGACGATGTTTTGCGACTTGAGGTAATCAGAAAGGGATTGTTCATTACGGAAGTTAGAAGCGATAAGAGGGAGATCGCGAATCACAAGGCCTTGTGCGTGGATTGAAGAAGATTCTTCGTCTTCGGAATTGGTTCCGGTATTGCCAATGTGAGGATAAGTAAGAGTAACGATTTGTTGAGAATAGGAAGGATCAGTGAGAATTTCTTGGTACCCCGTCATCGAGGTATTAAAAACAACTTCACCAACGGAAATACCATCTGCTCCAATGGAAACACCGCGGAACACTGTCCCATCTTCTAGGACTAACAGTGCTAATTTACCCAAGACAACCTCCAGAATAAAAATGCATAAAAAATAAATTAAGCTGCAAATTTGCCTTCCTTTACCTTGATTATTTACATAAACAGGTATTTTTGACAAATTGGCGGTATTCTAAAGACGGACTTGGAAACTGTCAACACACATTGAAAAATAAATTATTACTTTCTAGCGAGTAAGGGCGTTTCAACAGAAAAAGCCCTAAAAAAGTAAGTTTTACCTATCTACATGCCACTTACCATGACTTTTTTATGAATTTTACAAATTTGAACTTATTGCAGATCACAAAATTTTGCGATATTTTTGCGCAAACGTTCATCCGGCAAATTCAACCATAACTTTTGAGCATTACAAAAAAATAAACACACCAAACACCCAAAACAACAAGCAAAGTGTCGATATTAACTCCCTATGACATGCTCATTTTATTTACATAATTTCCTTCAAATACAAAAAAGCCGGCTTACGCCGGCGAATAATTATGTATTTAAAGCTCATTTAGCCCGAGGACATCGGTCATGGTGTAGAAGCCAGTTGGTTTAGAATGTAACCAAACTGCGGCCTTTACTGCACCATTAGCAAAGGTCATACGATCCGTTGCTTTGTGGGTAATTTCGACACGCTCACCGATATCAGCAAACATTGCAGTATGCTCACCGACGATATCACCAGCGCGAATAGTCGCAAAACCGATCTCATCTTTCGTACGTTCGCCCGTGATACCTTCACGTGCATATACCGCAACGTCACTCAATTTGTTACCCATCGCGCCAGCAATGGCTTCACCCATACCAATAGCGGTACCAGACGGAGCATCAACTTTATGACGGTGATGCGCTTCGACGATTTCAACATCACAGTAATCGCCCATCACTTTGGCTGCTTTTTCAAGAAGCTTAAAGACTAGGTTCACACCTACAGAGTAGTTCGGAGCCATAACAACAGGAATTTGCTTTGCTGCTTCATCAATCAGGTCACGTTCTTCTTCACTAAAGCCCGTAGTACCGATGACAATGCTCTTACCATGTTGTTTGCACAGCTCTAGATTCGCTAACGTGCTCACTGGAGCAGTAAAATCGATTACAACGTCAAAGTTGTCGACTTCCTTGGCTAAATCATCCGTCAGAAAGACATCAAACTTACCTTCACCACACAGTTCACCTACATCAACACCAACTAGAGACGATTCTGGACGTTCAGAACCAGCAGTAACGGATGCTTCTGGATTGATATGTGATGCTTTAACTAGGTTACGACCCATACGGCCGGCAGCTCCTGCGATTGCAATACGAACCATTGCGCTTTCTCTCCTTCTCTGGATAAACGAGGCTTACCTCGCCTTCTCTCGTTTCGCTGTATCTTTTTAAACTAACAATATCCCGTGTTAACCACAAGACAGTTCGCGGTGAGTTAGGAAAACTCTTTTACCACTCGTTCAAGGATCGGCACATTTGCTTCAGGGAAGGTGTAATCAGGCAATGCTGCAATATCCACCCAACAACCCTCTTGACCTTCGCGACCATAAGGTTGGTTATCGAATTGAGATACTGTCATAAAATCAAACTTCAAAGACTTGTCTGGATAGTCGTATTCCAAGTGCTCAAACAAAGCTTGTTCAGTGACGGTTATACCAATCTCTTCCTCAAGCTCACGAACCATCGCTTGCTCAACACTTTCACCTTGCTCGACTTTGCCGCCAGGGAACTCCCAAAAACCACCTTTGTGTTTGTCGCTTGGGCGTTTGGTGATGAAGATTTGCGACTTGTCTTGGTTAAAGATGATCGCCGCAACAATGTGAATTCTTTTCATTAGATTCGTTCCTAGATCTATCAATACAAAAAGAGCCGCCTAAGCGACTCTTTATTTATGTTTTCAGACTGTATTAGTCAATTTTACCGTGGCATTGTTTGTACTTTTTGCCGCTGCCACATGGACAAGGCTCATTACGGCCCACTTTGCGTTCTTCACGAACCATTGGTTGGTGAGCGCCTTCTTCAGACTCTTCGCCTTCAGACAATGGGTTTTGTGCTGCCGCGTGTTGAGCTTGTGCACGACGTGCCGCTTCTTCAGCTTGCGCGCGACGTTGCTCTTCCATACGTTCAACTTCTTCTTGCTGTTGAACACGAACACGAGATAGAACAGTAATTACGTCTGTTTTCAGCGCTTCTAGTAGACCTTCAAACAGTTCAAACGACTCACGCTTGTACTCTTGTTTCGGGTTCTTCTGCGCGTAACCACGTAGGTGAATACCTTGACGTAGGTGATCCATCGCCGCTAGGTGCTCTTTCCATAGCGTATCTAGCGTTTGAAGCATTACTGATTTTTCGAAGTTACGTAGCACTTGTGCGCCAACCACTTCTTCTTTCGCCTTGTAAACTTCAACCGCTAGGTTAGTGATCTTCTCACGTAGCGCTTCTTCGTATAGCTTGTCGTCTTCTTCAAGCCATTGCTTGATTGGCGCGTCTAGATCGAAGTCTGCCTTCAAGCGCTCTTGTAGACCTTCCACATCCCACATGTCTTCTAGAGATTGTGGTGGAATGTATTCGTCGATGATCGCAGTGATTACATCTTCACGGTTTTGCTCGATCATGTCGCTAATGTCGTCAACGCTCATTAGCTCATCACGCAATTCGTAAACCACTTTACGTTGATCGTTCGCCACGTCATCGTATTCAAGAAGCTGTTTACGGATATCGAAGTTACGGCCTTCCACTTTACGCTGTGCTTTTTCAATTGAACGAGACAGCATCTTAGACTCGATCGCTTCACCTTCTTCCATACCACTTTGGATAAGGCTAGCCATACGGTCTGAAGTGAAGATACGCAGCAGTGAATCTTCCATCGATAGGTAGAAACGAGATGAACCCGCATCACCTTGACGACCAGAACGACCACGTAGCTGGTTATCGATACGACGAGATTCGTGACGCTCAGTACCGATGATGTGTAGACCACCAGACTCTAGTACTTGATCGTGAACTTGTTTCCACTCAGCTTTAATCGCGTCGATCTGTTCTTTAGTCGGATCTTGCAGTGCTTCCACTTTCGCTTGCCAACTACCACCCAACACGATATCGGTACCACGACCTGCCATGTTCGTTGCGATTGTTACTGCACCAGGTGTACCTGCTTCTGCAACAATCTCAGCTTCACGTTCGTGGAATTTCGCGTTCAGTACGTTGTGCTTAATCTTCGCTTTCTTAAGTGCGTTAGATAGCAGTTCTGATTTCTCGATAGAAACCGTACCTACTAGAGATGGTTGACCTTTCTCTACACGCTCTTTGATGTCTTCGATGATTGCAGCAAACTTCTCTGCTTCAGTACGGTAAACCACGTCTGGCATATCGTTACGGATCATTGGCTTGTTAGTTGGGATAACAACCGTTTCAAGACCGTAAATCGATTGGAATTCGAATGCTTCTGTATCCGCTGTACCTGTCATGCCTGACAGTTTTTCGTATAGACGGAAGTAGTTTTGGAAAGTAATCGAAGCCAGCGTTTGGTTTTCGTTTTGAATCTTAACGCCTTCTTTTGCTTCAACCGCTTGGTGAAGACCTTCAGACCAACGACGCCCCGGCATTGTACGACCCGTGTGCTCATCAACGATTACAACTTCACCGTCTTCGTTAACGATGTAATCTACGTTGCGTTCGAACAACACGTGTGCGCGAAGCGCTGCGTTTACGTGGTGCAGTAGGCTGATGTTCGTTGGAGAGTAAAGTGTGTCACCCTCTTCCATCAGACCGTTTTTCACCATCAATTCTTCAACGAATTCTTGGCCCGTTTCTGTTAGGTGAACCTGTTTAGATTTCTCATCTACTGTGTAATGACCGTCACCGCGGTATTCTTCAGAATCTTCTTTATCTTGCTTTTGAAGCTGTGGAATAAGCAGGTTGATACGAGTGTATAGATCAGAGCTGTCTTCTGCAGGACCAGAGATGATCAAAGGAGTACGAGCTTCATCGATAAGGATTGAGTCCACCTCATCGACTACAGCGAAGAAACGCTCACGTTGAACACGGTCTTCATTGCGGAAAGCCATGTTGTCACGTAGGTAGTCAAAACCAAATTCGTTGTTTGTACCGTATAGGATGTCAGCTTGGTAAGCTTCTTTCTTCGCTTGAGGAGGCATGTTTGGCACGTTTACGCCAACAGTCATACCTAAGAATTCAAATAGTGGACGGTTAGTCTCAGCATCACGTGTCGCTAGGTAGTCGTTCACTGTGACTACGTGTACACCTTTACCTGGAAGTGCGTTTAGGTAAGCAGGAAGGGTTGCAGTTAAAGTTTTACCTTCACCAGTACGCATTTCCGCAATTTGACCGCCGTTCAGTACCATACCACCGATAAGCTGAACGTCGAAGTGACGCATGCCGTAAACACGTTTAGATGCTTCACGAACCGTAGCAAAAGCTTCTGGAAGTAGCTTATCAAGCGTTTCACCTTGCTCTAGGCGCTCACGGAACTCAACTGTCTTCGCTTTTAGCTCTTCATCAGAAAGTGCTTCGAACGTTGGTTCGTAGTTATTAATCTCTTTTACAATTTTTCTAAGGCGGCGCAGTGTTCGGTCGTTGCGACTGCCAATTACTTTTGTCAGTAGCTTAGTTATCATTTTTCGTGGATCTCTCTTTAATCAGACCGTTCCCGATCTACTCGTAATGCCTTCAGTCTCTGCCAGTTTGGAACTAAGAATACTGAGATAAATCATTTATCAAAGATATTGAGTTCAAACATCCATATTTCAAGGCTAAATTTTGAATCAATGTGGCTTAGTGTAAGGATTTTTCATCGATACAACCATAAATAGACGTATTTGTTTGAAGCACTCGTAAGTTTTTAGACAAACTGATGGCGGATTAGCCAGTATTACACAAGCCTCACGGCGTAAAGTCAGCATTTTCAAAACAATCCGCTTTTACTTGCTAAACCCAAATCGTCTGGTGAAGTTGAAGATAAAGGCCATAATGTAAACTATACCTAAGCAGAAAGCTGCTCTAGAATACCCATATCTCAACAAAATTAGATTTTACCTATGCGTGATCATCGCCCTACCTCAACAGACGACCTTATTGCTGAATCTCAGTTTAAGCAGATTCAAGAGCATGCAGGGGAAATCTTGCAGCTGAATCAGGCATTGCAGGAGATCTTGCCAAAAGGAACGGCCGATCATTGCCGTGTTGCGAACGTTCGCAACGGTCATTTATTAATTGATGTATCGAGTGCTGCGATCAAAATGAAGATCGATTACGATCGCCTGATGATCCTCAATAAACTGAGAACTCAGGGCTACGCAAAATTAATGAGTGTGGAGGTAAGAATCAACCCTTCCCTTTACCGTAATCGGTTCGAACAAGAGAACAAACCAAAGCGTCCACCATTAACCGAATCCGCGGCAAACTCGCTGTTGATCATTGCTGATATGGCACCACCGAAGATCCAAGAACGCTTGAAGCGCCTTGCCGATATGGCAGAGAAGAAAAGCGAAAAATAGCAACGAAACTTCAGATACTAAAAAGCCAGGCATTGCCTGGCTTTTTTAATTTGTTTGCGTTTGCGTATTTTACGCTAGAACCATATTTGGTTGTGCAAATGCAACTGGTGAACCTTCTTCTTCTTCGAATGTTGTCCATTCCCATGCTTCTTGATCAGCAAGAACAGCACGTAGAAGTTGGTTGTTTAGACCATGACCTGATTTGAACGCACGGAATTCACCGATAATTGCGTGACCACACATGTAAAGGTCACCAATCGCGTCCAATACTTTGTGAGTAACAAACTCGTTATCAAAGCGTAGGCCTTCTTCGTTAAGAATGCGGTAATCATCCAGTACGATTGCGTTATCAAAGCTACCACCAAGAACTAGGTTCTGAGATTGTAGATATTCGATATCACGCATGAAACCAAATGTACGTGCACGAGAAATCTCGCGAACGAAGCCTTGAGATGAGAAATCAAACAGAAGACGTTGCTCGTCTGATTCGATCGCAGGGTGGTTGAATTCAATTTCGAAGTCCATACGGAAGCCGTTAAATGGAACAAACTCTGCCCACTTATCGCCATCTTCAAAACGAACTGGTTTCTTAATACGGATAAAACGCTTAGGAGCATTTTGCGTTTCGATACCTGCTTGTTGTAGCAAGTATACGAATGGGCTAGCGCTACCATCCATGATTGGAATTTCAGGTGCGTCAACTTCAACAATAATGTTGTCGATGCCCATACCAGCAAGTGCCGCGTTCAAGTGTTCAACAGTTGAAATACGCACGCCTTCATCGTTCACTAGTGCTGTACATAGCATAGTGTCACGAACAGACGCTGGATCAGCTGGAAAATCTACAGGTGGGTTTACATCTGTACGACGGTAAATGATACCTGTATTAGCAGCAGCTGGGCGCAGAGTAAGTGTGACTTTACGACCAGAGTGGAGACCCACACCAGTTGTTTTCACTATTTCTTTCAGAGTACGTTGTCTGATCATCTGCTTGCCTCTCTAAAATATGCTACAAAACACGGCCGTCTGTAACGTCGACCGTGAATGCTACCATAATTTTGAGCTATGTCAAATTTACGGGTTAAAGATTAATCAGCCTGACGACGCAAAAATGCCGGAATATCTAAATAACCGCTTTCTTTCTCTTGCTTTGGTGCTGCTGAGCTTTGGCCCGCAGATGAAGCTGGAGAAGAAGAAACTGTGTTTGTCGGCTGAGGAGTTACCTGTGGCTTCTCTTGCACTGGAGTAGTCTGCAAAGTTTGTGCCGGTTTCTCTTCAGCTTGTGGCGCTACAGCTTGCTGTTGTGGTTGAGCTTGTGGTGCAGCCGTCGGAGCTACTTTCGCTTTGCCACCAGCAACTAGCGTAATGTCTGGTTTTTTCTCGTTGCCGATACCTGTCGCAACAACTGTTACGCGGATTTCGTCCGTCATATCTGGGTCTAGAGAAGTACCGATAACCACTGTCGCATTGTCCGAAGCAAATGCTTTCACTGTGTTACCTACTGTCTCAAACTCATCAAGACGCATGTCCAGACCAGCAGTGATGTTAACAAGAACACCACGAGCACCCGCTAGATCGATGTCTTCTAGAAGTGGGCTAGAGATAGCCATCTCTGCTGCTTCTTCTGCACGATCTTCGCCTTTCGCGATGCCGCTACCCATCATTGCGTGACCCATTTCAGACATCACAGTGCGTACGTCTGCAAAGTCGACGTTGATCATGCCAGGACGAGTGATTAGCTCTGCAATACCTTGAACTGCGTTCTTAAGAACGTCGTTCGCGCTTGCAAACGCTTCTAGCAGCGTTACACCACGGCCAAGTACTTTAAGTAGCTTTTCGTTTGGAATCGTGATCAAAGAGTCAACGTGCTTAGAAAGCTCATCGATACCTTGCTCTGCAAATGCCAAACGCTTTTTGCCTTCAAAGCTGAACGGTTTTGTTACTACCGCAACGGTAAGAATACCCAGCTCTTTTGCTACTTCAGCGATAACAGGTGCTGCACCAGTACCAGTACCACCGCCCATACCAGCTGCGATAAACACCATATCGGCACCAGTTAGGGAATCTTTAAGTCTATCTCTGTCTTCGAGAGCTGCCTCACGGCCAACCTGTGGATTCGCACCTGCACCCAGACCTTTAGTGATATCACCACCAATCTGAATGACATTGCCAACGCTTGTCTTACGAAGTGCTTGCGCATCAGTGTTGACGCTGATGAATTCCACACCTTCGATGGATTCACGCACCATGTGTTCAACAGCGTTACCACCGCCGCCACCAACCCCAACGACCTTGATTACTGCATCGTCAGACATTTCCATCATCGGTTCAAACATGTGTTGTCTCCGTTTATCCTGCAACTCAGGTTAAAACTCTTTTTGTATCCAATTACGCAATTTACCGAAAAAGCCAGTAACAGATGAGCGCTTAGGTTCATTATAATCGCTATCGTCGCTAGACTGCATGTCTCTTGCGTAATGAAGTAATCCAACTGCCGTAGAATGGTACGGCTCTTTTACATAGTCAGTTAATCCGCTGACTTCGAGCGGTTTGCCGACCCTTACTTGGTTGCGGAATACGCGTTCCGCACATTCTACCACTCCCTCGATTTGCGCTGCACCGCCGGTAAGAACTACACCCGCGGCGAGATGGTGCTTAATGCCCTCTTCGCGCAATTTCGCTTGTACAGAGTCGATAGTTTGGTTAACCAGTCCCATAAGCTCAGAGTAGCGTGGTTCAATCACTTCTGACAAAGTCTGACGCTGCAGACTACGTGAAGGTCGACCACCTACGCTTGGAACGTTAACCGTGTCATCCTTACTGACCAGTTCACTCAAGGCGCAACCATATTTGACCTTTATTTCTTCAGCATCGCTCACAGGCGTACCAAAAGCAAAGGCAATATCGCTAGTTACAGCATTTCCTGCGTAAGAAAACACCTCTGTGTGACGTAACGCACCACCAGTCCAGATAGAAACATCCATCGTGCCAGCGCCAATATCGACCACACAAACCCCAAGCTCTCTTTCATCCTCGGTAATTACCGCGTTACTCGCAGCAAGCCCAGAAAAAACAAGTTGCTCTACTTTAAGGCCGCAGCGTTCTACCGCCTTAATAATATTGCGTGCCATATCATTATGGCATGAGATCAAATGGACACTAACTTCCATTCTCACTCCAGATAAACCAAGCGGATTTTTGATACCCTCTTGGTAGTCGATGGTGAACTCTTGCGGAATCACGTGAAGGATTCGTTGTTCATCACCGATTTTAATCGATTTTGCGGTATGGATAGCGCGATCCATATCTTCTTGAGAAACTTCCTCGTCCGATATAGTGCCCATGCCTTTTTCAATTCGGCTTGCGATATGCTTACCAGACAACGAAATAAATACTCGGCTGATTTGGCATTCCGCCATTAACTCAGCTTGATCAATTGCGCGTTGTACTGATTTTACAACCGACTCCAAATCATTCACGCCGCCTTTATCCATGCCACGTGAAGGGCTACTACCCGAACCAATAATATTTATTTGGCCATCCGGTAGAATCTCACCCACTAGAGCTGATACGGTTGCAGTGCCTATATCAAGACCAACAATAATGTTGTCATCAGCGGCCTTAGTCATTCGTACTCTCTTGTTCTAACTCATGTTCAGGAAACCAACCAACCGCGGCTCCCGTATCGTACCTAAGATCGATATAACTGATTCTTTGTGTGTCACTGCCAAGCTTGTTGTAGAGCAAGAAGAAACGCTCTATTCGCTCATCCAGAGACTCTTTACCGAGCTCTAGTCGAATACCGTTATCAAGGATGATTTGCCAAGCTCGTCGCTCGTTTAACACAAGAGACGATATAGCAAGACCCAAAGTTTGGAACTTAGGTCGGAGTTCGCGATAGGTTTGCAAGACTTCCGGCCCGGTTTCATTGGGTCCATATAACTTAACTTTCTCTTCCTTTAGCAGGCCGACATCGCCTCCAAATACCAAGCCATTATTATCTAATAACTCGTTGCCATTCCAGATGGCGACTGGGCGATGTTCTGTCAAAAATACTTTTACTGTGTCAGGCCATTGTTTGCGGATCGCGGCATGCGCAACCCAAGGAATGGCTTCAACACTATGTTGCAACACATCAATGTCTTGTGACATGAAGGTGCCAATATGATCAATCTGGCTAAACGCAGCTTGAACATCGTCTGCAGTGACATACTCCAGTTTTCCCTGAAGTACTATTTTGGAGAGAGGTAACCTTTGGTCATCCCACATCCAACTGATCGCTGAGTACAAAACAGAACTAATTAAGGTCACCACAACAACGAAAAATAGCGCACCTAAGATTTTATCTTGGCGACCACGGTTATTGTCCGTTTTAAGTCGCTCTTCATTAAGTGCAATATTCAACAACGTCTTCGTTTCCTGACTTTTGTCCTGTACTTTTCACCGTGTTAGCACACATTGGCAAAAGCATTGACTTTAACCTTGGGATTATACTGAGCTCTTGTAAACTATCAAACACTGATAGCGATAAATCACAACGTTCTTGACGCAAAATCGAGATCTAGGTCTTTCTCTGTACCTTGCGTCAACCTTGGTCGCTAACCGAGCATCTTGCTAATGTTCAATTCAAGTGCTGCTAATTGCTTCGCCACTTTACCAACATCACCCGCGCCTTGAGTCAAAATCAGGTCGCCGTCTTGTATAACGTTAGCCAAAACTGAAGGTAATTGCTCGATTTCTGGGACAAAAATTGGATCTACCTTCCCACGACTGCGAATGGTACGGCACAATGCTCGACCATCTGCACCTGCTATTGGCTTTTCGCCTGCGGCGTATACATCCAACATGATTAGCACATCAACTTGTTCAAGTACGTTTGCAAAATCATCGTATAAATCACGAGTTCGGCTGTAACGGTGCGGTTGGAAAATCATCACTAAGCGCTTATCTTGCCAACCACTTCGCGCGGCATGGATCGTTACGTCCACTTCTGTTGGGTGGTGACCGTAATCATCGACAAGCATGGCATGGCCGTTGCCCGTATCAAACTCACCTAAATGGTCAAAACGACGACCTGTACCTTGAGTACCTGCCATTGCTTTTAAAATCGCTTCATCGCTAATGTCATCTTCTGTGGCTACCGCAATTGCTGCTGATGCGTTCAAGGCATTATGACGGCCAGGAATATTTAGTGTGATATCAAGATTCGCACGACCTTCGCGTACAACGGTGAATTTGCCTTGCTGACCTTCTTGGTGATAATCCTCGATACGAACATCCGCATCTTCAGAGAAACCATAAGTGATCACTTGACGGCTAATTCGAGGAATCAATTCACGAATCACAGGATCGTCGATACATACAATTGCTTGGCCGTAAAACGGTAGGTTGTGAAGGAAGTCAATGAAGGTTTGCTTCAAGGTTTCGAAGTCACCACCGTATGTATCCATGTGGTCAGCTTCGATGTTCGTTACGATGCTCACCATAGGTTGCAAATGCAAGAATGAAGCGTCACTTTCGTCTGCTTCAGCAATCAAGATTCGGCTAGAGCCCAAGCGTGCGTTCGTACCCGCGCTCTTAACCAAACCACCGTTAACAAAGGTAGGATCCAAGCCCGCTTCAGAATAGATTTGCGTCACAAGCGCCGTGGTTGTTGTTTTGCCGTGCGTACCTGCAACAGCAATACCGTGACGGAATCGCATCAATTCAGCCAACATCTCTGCGCGACGTACGATAGGAATACGCAACTCACGCGCAGCCATCACTTCTGGGTTTTCTTCGTTAATCGCCGTTGAAACCACAACAACACTGGCTTTTTCTACATTGCTCGCTTGGTGGCCGATAAATACGGTTGCACCTTTCGATACTAAACGTTCTGTCACTGGGTTCTCTGATAGATCAGAACCTGTGATTTGGTAGCCTTCGTTCAACAGCACTTCTGCAATGCCGCTCATGCCCGCACCACCAATGCCGATGAAGTGGATGGATTTCACGCGGCGCATCTCTGGCACCATTGCGCGAATCTGAGCTAAGTCTTGTGTATGTTGGATTGTCATCAATTCTATTCTCAATAATTCGGTTAACGCTTTTCGGTCAAAGCGACAATGGCCTGTGCGACAACTCGGTCAGCATTCAATTTTGCAGCGCCACGCGCTTGCTCTGCCATTGTAAGTAAAGCTTGTCGATCCAATTGTTGGATCTGCTGAGTCAGTGACTCAACGGTTAAATCTGGTTGTTCAATCATTTTCGCCGCACCGCAATCTACCAAGTGGTCTGCATTCAGTGCTTGCTGACGGTCTTTATGCATAAACGGAACAAAAATAGCCCCCACGCCTGCCGCCGAGACTTCCGAAACGGTTAACGCTCCTGAACGACAAACTAAAAGGTCAGCCCATGCATACGCTTCTGCAACGTCGTCAATGAACTCTGTAACGTCTGCATTCGCAACACCATTCGCTTGGTATGCTGCGTTCACCTCTTCAGCGGAGCCTTTGCCCGCTTGATGACGAATACTGTAATCATCGCCCAATTTTGCCATCACTTCTGGCAGAGTTTGGTTAAGAATGCGTGCGCCTTGGCTGCCGCCCATCACCAAAATACGAATTGGACCTTGACGTTCTTGCATGCGCTCAGTTGGCGCTGCTAATTGAGTCACGTCTTCACGAACTGGGTTGCCAACCACTTCAGCATTTGGAAACGCACCAGGGAAAGCTTGAAATACCTTCTTCGCGATTTTCGATAACCATTGGTTCGTCAGGCCTGCGACTGCATTCTGCTCGTGCAGCACTACAGGAATACCACTCATCCAAGCGGCAATACCACCAGGACCGCTAACATAGCCGCCCATGCCAAGCACTGCGTCTGGCTGCCAGCGTTTCATGTGAGCTCGAGCTTGCATGATGGCATTGATAATTTGAAATGGTGCCGCAAGAAGACGCTTAACGCCTTGACCTCGTAGACCTTTTACTTTGATAAAGTCGATTTCAATGCCATGTTTTGGCACTAGATCGGCTTCCATTCTATCCGCGGTGCCTAACCAACGAATCTCCCAACCTTGTTCTTGTAGCTGCTTCGCTACCGCAAGACCCGGGAACACGTGACCGCCAGTACCACCAGCCATCACCATCAAACGTTTATTTTTCTTCATCGACTTGTTGTTCTGATTCTTTCTGGCCGCGCTTCAAGCGGCATTCGTGATCGATTCGCAGCAAGATAGATACTGCCACGGACATGATAATAAGACTCGAACCACCATAACTGATCAGTGGAAGAGTAAGACCTTTGGTTGGAACGATGCCTGCTGCTGCGCCAACGTTAACCAACGTCTGAAAAGCAAACCAAATACCGATGCCAAATGCGAGGTAACCACCAAACATTTCGCCTTCATCAAAAGCGCGCTTACCAATGTAGACCGCTTTTAATACCAAGCTAAAAATCAGCATGAGTACTAATACCACACCAACAAACCCGAGCTCTTCTGCCAATACTGCAAAAACGAAGTCGGTATGCGCTTCTGGTAGGTATTCGAGTTTTTGGATTGAGTTACCGAGGCCTTGACCAAACCACTCACCACGACCAAACGCCATGAGTGATTGTGTGAGCTGATAACCGCTACCGAATGGATCTTCCCAAGGGTCTAAGAATGACGTAACACGGCGAATACGGTACGGCTCAACCAAAATCAAACCAACGACCGCAGCGATACCAGCAATCATCAGAGCTAAGAACTGCGTGAGCTTAGCGCCTGCAATGAACAACATGCCAAACAAGGTCACCAGCATTACGACCACAGTACCTAAGTCGGGCTGACCAAGCAGCAAGACCGCGAAGAAGGCAAACACCATAATCGGCTTCATGAAGCCGCCAAAGAAAGTTTGGCGAACTTCGTCTTGCTTACGCACCAGATAACCGGACATGAAGACAAATAGCGAGAGCTTGGCGACTTCGGCAGGCTGCAAGTTGAACAGACCCAGCGGGATCCAACGTGAGGCACCGTTCACCGACTTACCAGCAACTAATACGATGATGAGCAAGCCAAAAGCAAGCCACAGTAGGTAGTGGCTCTTCTTGAACCACTCCTGCAAAGGCACTTGAAGAATAACGGAGGAAACACCAATCGCGAGAACTAGGAAGGTGGCATGACGGAACATGAAGTGAAACGGCTGATCCGTCAAACGTGAGCTGATAGGAAATGATGCTGATGTCACCATCACCAAGCCAGTTAACATCAAACCCAGCGCAATCCAGACAAGTTGACGATCAAAGAGCGCCTCTGGTGCAGGATGCTTAAGCCAAGTGCCAATGCTGCGTTTAACGTTACCTAAACCCACGAAGTGTGTGACCTTTAATTATGCATATTTCTCAGCAAGAGCTGCGAATGCGTCACCTCTTGCCATAAAGTTGTCGAATTGATCAAAGCTAGCACATGCCGGAGACAGCATCACCATATCGCCCGTTTTTAACTGCGAAGATATCTGTTGAATCACATCTTCCATGGTGTCGAAACGAGTTGCTGATTCATGCAGTGGCATAAATTCATCGCCATCCGCGCCAAAGCAGCAAAGTTGTAGGTTCAGTGTTGCGAAGATCGGTTTTAGTGGAGTGAAGTCAGCGCCTTTGCCAACACCACCAACAAGCAAGTACAGCTTGCCTGTCGACTCTAAACCAGAGAGTGCAGCCATAGTGCTCGCAATATTGGTCGCTTTAGAGTCATTCACCCATTTTACGCCACGATTATCCGCAACCACTTGGCATCGATGTGTCAAACCCGTGTAAGTTTTCAGTGCATTCAATGATTTGTGATAGTCCACATCCGCCGCTTTAAGCAGAGCAAGTACCACAAGGGCGTTAGCTAGATTGTGCTTACCAACCAGCTTTAATTCATCACTGGCAATCACACGCTGACCATGATCAAGCAGCCAAGTACGGTTACCATCTGCTTCAAGGCCGTAAGATTGCTCATCACTTCCGAACGTCACCAGCGGTGTTTCAGTATCAGGGAAGGTTTCTTGATCATCACGGTTAACTACTGCCAGCTCCGCGTTATCAAAAATGCGCAGTTTAGCTTGTCGGTAGTCCGACATGCCCTCATAGCGATCCATGTGATCTTCGGAAAGGTTCAGAAACGCAGCCGCTTTAAGCTTCAGGCTTGAAGTGGTTTCTAGCTGGAAACTGGACAACTCAAGCACATACAAGTCTGCATCTTGCTCTAGCAAATCTAGAGCAGGCACACCGATATTGCCACCAACACCCACTGTTAAGCCTGCAGCCTTCGCCATTACACCCGTTAAGTCAGTAACTGTGCTTTTACCATTAGAACCGGTAATCGCAATAACTGGCTTATCGACTGCCCACGCGAAGAGTTCGATATCACCAACAACTGGCGTTCCTTTCGCAAGAACCGCTTGTATCTCTGGTGTCGCTAAGGCAATACCCGGGTTAGTCACCACTAAGTCGGCCTCTGCAAGCCACTCAGTATTCCAACCACCACTGTGCAGTTCAACTTGCTCTGGCAAGCGCTCAGCTCCTGGAGGAGTCGCACGTGTATCGATGACTTTAACCGTCAGTTGCGGCTGTGTTTTTGTTAGGTGTTTAACGACAGAGAGCCCGGTAATACCGAGCCCTACAACGACGACCTTATGTATGTTTTGCCAACGTTCCATATTTGATCACGCAATTTGTCTTGTTCTTGGGAGGTGCGATTAACGCACTTTCAGTGTCGCTAGACCAATCAGAACAAGAACCATAGAAATAATCCAGAAGCGCACGATTACGCGAGGCTCCGGCCAACCTTTTAATTCGTAGTGGTGGTGAATCGGTGCCATGCGGAAAATACGCTGGCCGCGAAGTTTGTAAGAACCTACCTGTAGAATTACCGATAGCGTCTCCATTACAAATACACCGCCCATGATCACCAGTACTAACTCTTGACGAACCAATACTGCGATTGTGCCAAGCGCACCACCAAGTGCTAGTGAACCCACATCGCCCATGAATACTTGTGCAGGGTAAGTGTTAAACCACAAGAAACCAAGACCTGCACCAACAATTGCCGTACATACCACAACCAATTCAGAAGCATGCGGTAGGTAAGGGATGTGAAGGTATTCAGAGAAGTTAACGTTACCCGTCGCCCATGCGATCACCGCAAAACCAGCCGCAACGAGAACCGTTGGCATGATAGCTAAACCATCTAAACCATCGGTTAGGTTTACCGCGTTACTGGTACCCACGATTACAAAGTAAGTCAGGATAATGTACATCAAACCAAGTTGCGGCATGATGTCTTTGAAAAATGGCACCACAAGCTGAGTTGCTGCAGTATCCTTGCCGTAAGCGTACAGAGCAAAAGCCACTACAAACGCAATTAATGATTGCCAGAAGTACTTCCAACGAGCAATCAGACCGTCAGTGTTCTTGCGCACGACCTTACGATAGTCATCGACAAAACCGATCGCACCATAACCAAGAAGAACGGTCAGTACCGCCCATACGTACGGGTTCGACAAGTCAGTCCATAACAGGATAGTGATAGAGATAGCAGCCAAAATCATGATACCGCCCATTGTTGGGGTACCACGCTTGCTAAAGTGGGATTCTGGACCTTCGTTACGAACAACCTGACCAATTTGTAGCATCTGTAGACGCTTGATCATAATCGGTCCCATCCATAGAGATAGACCTAGAGCGGTTAGAACGCTGAGGATTGCTCGAAAAGATAGGTATTCAAACAATCGGAAAAAAGATAGGTATGGCTGTAGCAGCTCGGCAAGCCAAATAATCATTAATAGTACTCCTTCAAAGCAGCAGCGACTTCAAACATACGTGCACCGTTCGCGCCTTTCACCAACATCGTGTGGTGTTCAGGAACCGCTTGGTCTAGATGCTGCTTGATGTAGTCAATCATCTCTTGATGTGTCTCGAAATGGATGCCATCGCAAAGCTCGCTAATGACCTTTGCATCCGCACCATACGTGAGAACATGTTCAAATTTTTGTGGGGCAGCATGTTCCCCGACTTGACGGTGAAGTGCAAGACTTTCCTCACCCAACTCCGCCATATTACCTAAAATCAACCAACGTTGGCCTTGGAATGCCGCCAGTAAATCGACCGCCGCCTTCATAGCAGGAACGCTAGCGTTGTAGCTGTCATCAATAAGCTTGATTTTATCGCTCAACTCTTCCACTTCAACACGACCTTTTACCTTGTTTAAGTGCTTAAGGCCTGAACGAATCTCTTCTAATGTCGCCCCCATTTTCAAGGCAATGATAGAAGCAGCAATTGCATTAGCCACGTTGTGTTGACCAATAATACCCAGAGACAGTTCAATTTCTTGTGAAGTTGCAGCGATATGTAAGTCAAAGCTTGCCTCACCTGCGGCGCTCATCACGATGTTGGAAGCGTAAAAGTCAGCGTCCGCGTTACTTTGTGAAAAAGTAATCACATTCTTATCTGCTAATACTTCATCCCACTTCGCTCCGCCATTGCTATCTAGGTTTACGATCGCAATACCGCCAGCCGCTAGCCCTTGGTAGATTTCACCTTTAGCTTGTTTCACGCCATCGATAGACCCGAAACCTTCAAGGTGAGCAGCAGCCACGTTGTTTACCATGGCAATGTCTGGCTTAACTAATTGCGTGGTGTACTCAATTTCACCAATGTGGTTCGCACCCAACTCGATCACCGCGTAGTCATCGTCTTGTTGCGAACGCAGCAAGGTCAATGGCACACCAATGTCGTTGTTGAAGTTGCCCGCAGTAAACAGCACTTTACCTTTCAACTGCAAAATACTGGCAACCATCTCTTTTACCGTGGTTTTACCACAGCTACCTGTAATGGCGACCGTCGGCGTTTGGCATGTTTGGTGAACCCAAGCTGCCACTTGCCCCAATGCTACCTTACTATCGCCGACAACGACTTGAGGCACATTCACATTAACGCGTTTTTGTACCAATAGTGCGCCCGCGCCCGACTCTACTGCTTGTTGGCAGAAATCGTGAGCATCAAAACGCTCTCCAACCAAAGCAACAAACAGTGCGCCTTGTTCGATAGCTCGAGTGTCGGTCGAAACAGATTCAATAGAGAGGTCATTGCCAACCAGTTCACCGCCAGTGATATCGGCAATTTGAGAAAGCGTTACTGTGATCATGATGAAAGCCCCAATAGTGTCATGGCTGACTCGCGGTCAGAGTAATGGATGGTTCCAGAATTTAAAATTTGGTAGTCCTCATGGCCTTTACCCGCCAGAAGGATAATGTCTTGTGAAGAGGCATGCTCAAGTGCGTAAGACAACGCTTTAAAACGGTCATGTTGCACAATCGCCTCAGCTGGTTTCGTTAGACCTGCCAACATGTCTTTCATGATCAGCGCTGGATCTTCGCTACGAGGGTTATCGTCGGTAAGTACCACTTTATCACCCAAACGCTCGGCAATTTCCGCCATCATTGGGCGCTTACCAGCATCACGATCACCACCACAGCCGAAGATAGCCCAAAGCTCACCTTGGCAATGCACACGCAACGCTTGCAGGGCTTTTTCTAGCGCGTCAGGCGTGTGAGCGTAATCTACCACTACTTTGGCATTGTCACTCGCTTGGAATAGCTCCATTCGACCAAGAACGGGCTGCAATTGACCTGCCGTTGCCAGCAAATCTTGCTTGCTAAAACCGAGACTAAGTAACGTTGTGAATGCCAACATTAGGTTCGCGGCATTGAACTCACCGATAAGTGGCGCATGCAAAGTACCTTCACCAAACTTGCCATCAAACTCAATCGTGATACCAGATTCAGCATAAGCGATGTGGTTTGCATACACGCTTTGAGAAAATTCTGTTGTTGGTTTGAGAGATACAGCAAGCGCGTTAGCCAGTTGTTTTGCCCACGACGCTCCTACCGTATCATCGACATTGATGATCGCATGCTCGCATTGATGGGCGGTAAACAACGTCAGCTTGGCATTAGCATACTCTTCCATCGTGCCATGGTAATCAAGATGATCACGGCTCAGGTTAGTAAATACGCCAGCAGCAAAAGACAGCGCTTTAACGCGACCTTGAATCAAACCATGAGAAGACACTTCAAGCGCTGTGTATTGCGCTTTTTGCTCAGCGAGCGAAGACAGTGTTTTTTGGATTTCAACGGCGTTGCCTGTGGTATTCGCAGCTTCTTGTAGGTTGTCGAGAAAGCCATTCCCTGTGGTACCCATGACCGCTGCTTTTGAACCGACCAAATCAATCCATTGAGCAATAAGCTGAGTGATAGTAGTTTTGCCATTGGTACCAGTGACACCAATCAAATCCATCGTTGGGTAGGTATACAAATGACCCGCAATTTCAGATAGGCACTTATCCAGCACATCAAGGTAAATCACTGGAACATCATCAACAATCTCAATCGTGCCATGTGCTTTTTGCTCACAAGCTTGAGCAATCACCGCATTCGCACCTTGCTGAATCGCGGTTGGGATAAATTTACGCCCATCCACAACATGGCCAATGATAGCTACAAAAGTTGTTCCAGACTGAACTCGTCGGCTGTCGAGCTCTAATTCAGAAACAAGAATGGACGACAAGCTCGGGCAATCGACCCAAGTGGAAAGCAGCGTGTCCATACTGATGGCTTTAGTCATATTTATTCTCCGAGCATTAGCTCAGCTTTCTTCATTTTGTTTCTCAGTACGCTAATAAGCCTACTGTTGGAATTTATTTTCGTCAGGGGCAACGTTCAGAATTTGCAGTGCGCCTTTCATGATTTCAGAGAAAACTGGCGAGGCTACCGAACCACCGTAGTAGTCGTCACCTTGTGGTTCATTAACCACAACCACAAGCGCTAAACGTGGGTCACTCACTGGCGCAACACCTGCTGTATAGTTGATGTACTCATCACTATAACCACCTGCACTTGCCTTTCGTGCGGTACCTGTTTTGGCACCGACTCGGTAACCTGGAACCGCAGCACGACGAGCAGAACCGCCTTTTTGCGTTACCGTTTCAAGCATGTCTAAGACGAGACGAGCGTTCTCTTTGCTCACGACTTGGCGAGCCATGTCATTATCGTTACTTTCGATGATATGAATCGGTTCATACTTACCCAAGTTACCTAGCGTCGCATAGGCATGCGCTAGTTGGATTGGCGTAACTGACAAACCATAACCAAACGAGATGGTTGCACGCTCAATCGGAGACCAACGCGAGCGGCTCGGGAAAATACCCACCACTTCACCAATCAAGTTCAAACCTGACAACTCACCAAGACCAACAGAACTGTACAAGCCAAGTAAAGCTTCAACCGGCATTTGCATCGCAAGCTTGGTCACACCGATGTTACTCGATTTCTTTAGAATGGTAGTTAGGCTCGCTTTGCCGACTTTTGGCGCATCACGAACACGGCTACCACCGAGTTGAAGAATACCGTTCCCCGTATCAACGATCGTGTCTTTGTCCGCCACCCCGTTTTCTAAGGCGGCCAAAACAACGAATGGCTTAATGGTTGAGCCCGGCTCTAGTGAGTCAGTAATCACGCGGTTACGCATTTTGTAGCTTTGCCAATCACTGCGGTTGTTTGGGTTGTAAGAAGGTGCGTTGACCATCGCCAGTACCGCACCCGTTTTAACGTCTAGGATAACAACGGATCCAGATGTTGCACGGTGATCCGCTACGGCCTGCTTGATCGCTCGATAAGCGACGGCTTGAATGCGTTGGTCGATCGTCAGCTGTAGCGGTTTACCTTCTTGCTTCTCTTCAAGAGCAATGTTCTCTACCACGCGACCATAACGGTCTTTACGGATGGTTTTCTTGCCTGCAGCACCAGTTAACCACTCGTCATAGCTTCGTTCCACGCCTTCTAGGCCGTGGCCATCAATGCCAGTTACACCGACTAAGTGAGCACTAACCTCACCAGCAGGATAGTAGCGGCGAGATTCCGACTTCAAGCCAACGCCAGGTAGTTTGAGTTCACGAATGTAGTTCGCCATCGCTGGGCTAACTTGGCGTTGTAGATAGATAAAACGACGTTTTTCGTTTTTCTTGATTTTGTTGATCAGGCCTTGGCGATCTAGGCCAAGTACGTCTGCAAGTGCGTACCAACTCTTCGTTTGCTGCAGAGCGCCTTCTTTGAAGATAGTTTTAGGATCAGCCCACACGGCTTCAACAGGAACACTCACTGCAAGCGGTTCGCCATTGCGATCAGAGATGATACCGCGCGCAGAAGGAATAGCTTTAACACGGACAGAGCGAAGGTCACCCTGTTTGATTAGGTTGTCAGGCTCTATAACTTGAATATAGGCCACTCGCCCAACGAGAAGTGCGAAGGCACAGAAGACAAAAAACAGCAGTAACTGAAAACGCCAACGAATCAAAAACGATTCTGGCTCTTCAACCACTTCTGCTTGTTTCGTTTCTTTGGTAGGTTGCGGCTTTGTAGTAGCTACTTTCTTTTCTTTCGCAGCAGACTTGCGCGTATTTCCTTGTTTAGATTTGGCTTTTTTTCCAATCATTTTAACGTGATAACCACTTCTTTATCGCCATCTGGTCGTTTCATTTCAAGGTCCTTCTTTGCCAAGTCTTGAACGCGACTGTGTTCCGCGAGGGCTGTTTCTTCCAACATTAGGTTGCGCCACTCGCTGTCCAATCGCTCTCGCTCAACCAATGTATGATCTTTTTCAGTGATCGCTTGACGCGCATGATGAGTGGCAAACACCACTCCCATTGCAGTTGCGAAGATCAATATCATCAACAACAACGACCAGCGACCGACGGTAATCAAGTCCGTCGCAATCAACTTAGCAAGATTAGGAGTGGTTTTCGTCATAATAATTAAAGCTTTTCTGCAATTCTTAGCACTGAGCTTCGAGAACGCGGGTTCATGTCAATTTCTTGTTTCGTTGGTTTGTTCGCTTTACCAATCGGCTTCATGTTCGCACTACCCAACGCTCGGATTTGTTCTTCCGTCATCGGAATACCATGTGGCACTTCTGGGCCTTTGCTCTCTTTACGAATGAAGCGTTTCACCATGCGATCTTCCAATGAGTGGAAACTGATCACAGACAAACGTCCTTCAGGAGCCAAAATGCTTGCCGCGCCTTTTAGTGCTGTATCAATTTCTTCTAATTCACTGTTGATGTAAATGCGAAAAGCCTGAAAAGCACGGGTTGCTGGGTGTTTTTTCTCTTTAAAGCTCTTTGGTGCCGCATCTGAGATCAGTTTTGCTAGCTGACCAGTACGAACCATTGGCTCATTTTCTTCATCTTCGCGATAAGCAACAATAGCTTTTGCGATACGGCGAGCATGCTTATCTTCGCCAAACTCACGAATCACCCAAGTGATATCATCAAGGTCTGCTTCCATTAGCCATTGAGACACAGGAATACCCGATGTTGGGTCCATACGCATGTCTAATGGGCCGTCTTTCATAAAACTAAAGCCGCGTTCAGCGTCATCAAGCTGCGGAGACGACACGCCTAGGTCTAGCAAGACACCATCGACTTTACCAACAAGGCCATAATCTTCTGCGTACTGCGCCATGCCTGAGAATGGGCCATGGATGATGGTGAAGCGAGGATCGTCGATTTTAGCCGCTTCTGCGATAGCTTGTGGGTCACGGTCGATGCTGTACAGTCGGCCGTTTTCACCGAGTTTCGACAAGATAGTTCGGCTGTGACCGCCACGGCCAAATGTTCCATCGATATAGATACCATCGGGTTTGATAGCCAAGCCATCAATGGATTCATTTAATAACACGGAGATATGTTGAAATGTTTCGGTCATAGCTGTCTCGTTGAATGATCTTGAAGCGATTCTTTAGTGTACTGATTTCCCACATCATCGCCACCTCAAGTCTAAAGTTAGACGTGATTCAGCGCCAAGTTTATTGGTAATGACATAGTTTGCGTCAATTAAATGCAAAAAACCCATCACTACCGAAGTAGAGATGGGTCTCGAATAGGTGGAGCCGACACATAAGCCGGGTTCTGTTCCGCTTGCGCGGCGGTAGCCATTCGTCTAGGCCAGCAATCACTCACTGGCTCGAGCAACCTACCCGCCTCCTTACGCGAGCAACGCAATGTGGAGGCCTATTTGGTCTTGCTTCAGGTGGAGTTTACCCTGCTACGAACTATTACTAGTCGTCCGGTGCGCTCTTACCGCACCCTTTCACCCTTACCTGTGCCCTAGGGCCATCGGCGGTCTTCTCTCTGCTGCACTTGTCGTAGGCTTGCGCCCCCCAGGCGTTACCTGGCACCTTGCTCTATGAAGCCCGGACTTTCCTCCCCTTTGTCAGTCTCCCGAAGGACGTCAACGTCAGTCTCCCAAAGGGACTTCGACGTCAGTCTCCCGAAGGACATCAACAAAGCAGCGACTACCCAGTCAGCTCCGAGGGCGGATTGTATAGAGTTATCCCCCCAGAGTCTAGTGAGATCACAGAAATGCTGAAAACGGTTGGTTAAGTGGTCAAAAAGACAGCGATGGATAGGAACACTACGCTTCAGGATTCGGGATTCGGGATTCGGGATTCGGGATTCGGGCATATTAACAACGCACTTTATTAGCCTTATCTATGTAAACCTCAAAACTAACAACTCTTGCACGAAACGACTAAAGCGCACTTCCCGGTTTCCGCCTTTCAAAGCGAAGCTTTCCCGAAGCACCAGCGCTCATAAACAAAAAGGGAGTCGCGTTAACGACTCCCTTCTCAATCTTATCTAAACAACTCTGAAAACTAACGGCTCTTGCAGGAAACGACCAAGGCGCACTTCTCGATTCCCTCCTCTCGAAGCGAAGCGTTCCCGAAGCGCCAGCACGCAGAAACTAAAAGGGAGTCGCGTTAACGACTCCCTTCTCAATCTTATCTAAATAACTCTGAAAACTAACGGCTTTTGCAGGAAACGACCAAGGCGCACTTCTCGATTCCCGCCTCTCGAAGCGAAGCGTTCCCGAAGCGTTAGCGCTCTACAAACTTCTAACCCAGATTCTCTAAGCCCCACTTATACAGTGCGTTTTTCTTTAGGCTGTAGATTTCTGCAGCAAGCGCTGCGGCTTTCTTCAATGGAAGCTCTTTAGTCAAAATACCCAATGTGCGAGTTGCTTCGTCTGGCAGGGTGTCTTCTGTAGAGTCACGGTGGCCGTGGATAAGCAGAACCATCTCACCGCGCTGTTGGTTATCATCGCTTTTTACCCACTCAATCAGTTCACCTAGAGGCATACCTTGAATGGTTTCAAAGGTTTTGGTTAGCTCTCGCGCCAAGACAACTTCTCGTTCTGGACCAAGAACGTCTAACATATCTTGTAGAGAGTCTAAAATGCGATGCGGTGATTCATAGAAGATACAAGTGCGTTCCACTGACGCAATTTCCAAGAACTTATCTTTACGGCCTTTGCTTTTCGGTGGTAGAAAGCCTTCAAAACTGAAGCGATCAGAAGGTAAGCCCGATGCACTTAACGCTGTGATGACCGCACACGCACCAGGAAGAGGCACAACTCTTACGCCCGCTTGACGACATTTTGTTACCAAGTGGTATCCTGGATCGCTTATTAGCGGCGTACCTGCGTCAGACACCAATGCAATTGACTGACCTGATAGTAGCTTTTCAACTAAAACTTGCGCCTTTTGCTGCTCATTATGATCGTGTAGCGCGAAAGTTTTGGTTTGAATATTGAAGTGAGACAGTAATTTGCCCGTATGTCGAGTATCCTCAGCGGCAATGATGTCCACATTCGACAGAACTTCGATAGCACGTTGTGTGATATCCGCTAAATTTCCGATTGGAGTCGGTACGATGTAGAGAGTTGGCCCCTCATTCGGCAACTTATTTTTATCTGTCATTTGTTTACCATCACTTCAACGATTAATATAGAGACAATTTTGTACAAAATTATAGAGAACTCACGGCAATGATGAACCATAAGAGACTCAGTGTACCACGCTTACTCACCCCTGTTGCACTGGCAATTACGCTCGCAGCCTGTTCTTCAGGCCCGCGACAACCAGACAGCGTAGACATTACACTTGAGCCGACACAGTCTGTTCAGAACTACATGATTCAAGCGGATAGCACCGAAGGCAGCTTGCAAAACGACTGGTTGATCATGGCGACCAAAGCAGCCATCCAAGCAAACGAATTGGATCAAGCTGAACTGCTGATCAAACGTCTTTCTCGTCAACAATTGACCGAAGTTCAACAAGCCGAGTGGCAATTAGCCCGTGCGACCATACAGCAAAAGCAAGGCAATTACTCTCAATTGCTACAAACACTGAACTTTAAACCTTGGTGGAAACTACCGAGCGAACAGTGGAAAGACTATTATGAGCTGCGTGCGGATGCTTACCAAAGCTTGAACCAACCATTCGAAGCAAACCGCCAGCTAGTCGCACAAGGTCAATATGCTTCGTCTGCCGAGCAACGTGAAATCTCTAGCCGTATTTGGATGAACTTTGGCAGCTACTCAGAGAGCGAACTGACATCACTGCAAACCGAACCAAACGAAGATGTGCTTGATGGCTGGTTACAGCTAGCTATTTATGCGAAGACGCTTTCAAGTAATATTCCTCAGCTGAAAAACACCCTTGAGCGCTGGCTAAGTGAAAACCCTTCACACCCAGCAGCCGTTTACACACCCGCTGAAATCCAAAACATCTTGTCGTTAGAAATCGTTAAGCCAAACAACACGGCGTTACTGTTGCCTCTAACGGGTAAGTTTGCTCCGCAAGCTCAGTTGATCCGTGATGGCTTCATTTTTGCGATGATGAACGATGACATGCGCGAGCCGAGCGCAACCTTAACAGTCATTGATACCCACGCTTACAGTGCGGATCAAATCAAGCAACGCCTGATCAACGAGAACATCGACTTTGTTGTGGGTCCTCTGCAAAAAGAAAACGTAGAGAAACTACAAGCGACCTTGGATGGTTCTGAAACTGGCGTAAAAATCCCAGCTCTTGCATTGAACATTCCTGAAGACGTTCAACCGGGTACTGACATGTGTTACTTAGCACTGTCTCCAGAGCAAGAAGTGGCGCAAGCGGCGAAGTACTTGTTCAATCAAGGCTACCAATTCCCAATGATTTTGGCACCGAACGGTGCTTACGGTCAGCGCGTGGTTGAAGCGTTTAATGAAGAATGGCGCAAGTACAGCTCAAACAAAGTGGCTTCAAGCTATTTTGGTGACAAACGCCAGCTGCAGAAGAACATCAACAACGTATTTGGCCTACAAGAAAGCCAACAGCGTATCGCACAAATGCAGTCTCTGATGCGCATTTCATTAGAAAGCCCACCACGTAGCCGTCGTGATGTGGATGCGGTTTACATTGTTGCTCGTAGCTCTGAGCTCACGCTAATCAAGCCATTTATTGAAGTGGCGATTAACCCTGATGCGAAGCCACCTAAACTATTTTCCAACTCACGCAGTAACAGTGGTGGTGCGACGTATGAAGATCTTTCTGGTGTAGCATACAGCGACATTCCGATGTTGATTAACCCAGATCCAACCATCGCGGCAGAAATGAATGAGCTATGGCCAGATCAATCCAACATGGAAAAACGTCTTGAAGCGCTAGGTATGGATGCATACAAGCTGATCGGCGAGCTACCACAAATGAAGCTTCTCCCAGGTTACTCGGTTAGCGGTCAAACTGGTGTGCTAAGCATTAACAACAATTGTGTTGTTGAACGTGAGCTAGACTGGGCTGAGCGTGGGGCTCTTTAGTAAGCGACAAATTGGTAATCAATACGAAACCCTGGCGAAGCAGTATTTGCAGCGCCAGGGTTTGCGCTTTTTAGATCAAAATTTTCTGACTAAAGTCGGCGAAATTGATTTAATCTTCCAACAAGGTGAAACTATCGTCTTTGTTGAGGTCAAATATCGTAAGAATGATAGCTTTGGCTCAGCAGCAGAAATGGTCACCCGCGCAAAAATGCGTAAACTAGTCAAAACAGCCCAAATTTGGCTAAGCCAGCAAAAACGCTCGGCGTACAATATCGATTATCGGTTTGATGTGGTCGCCATTCACGACAGTGGTCGAGACATCAACTGGATACAAAATGCAATCTCTGAAGGATAAACGATGCTAGACAGCATTAAAGACAGTTTTACAGAAAGTATTCAAATTCAAATTGCGGCAGCAGAAGCGCTGCCAGATGCCATCACTCACGCCGCTCAAGCAATGGTGTCGAGCCTACTCAATGGTAATAAAATCCTATGCTGTGGCAACGGTGGCAGTGCCTCGAACTCGCAACAGTTTGTCTCTTGCCTTTTGAACCGATTCGAAACTGAACGCCCTAGCCTTCCAGCAATGGCTTTAACAGCAGACAACACAACATTGACTGCGGTAGCGAACGATTACCACTACCAAGAGATCTTCTCTAAGCAAGTACGCGCATTTGGCCAACCTGGTGACATCCTTCTGGCAATTTCGACCAGCGGTAACAGCAAGAACGTCACCAAAGCAATGGAAGCGGCGGTAACACGTGACATGACCATCATTGCTCTAACAGGTAAGGATGGCGGTGAAATGGCCGGCCTGCTTGGCGAGAATGATGTTGAAATTCGAATCCCATCACATCGCACAGCGCGCATTCACGAAGTACACATGGTGACACTTCACTGCCTGTGTGATCTAATCGACCAAGTACTTTTCCCAGCTCACGAAGAATAACTGAATTGAGAGTTTAGAATTATGATACGTAGTCTTGTCATTTTATGTGCCGCGCTCAGCATGAGCGGCTGTGCAGGTTTGTTTATTGCAGGTGCAGCCACTACGGCTAATATCGTCACGGATACCCGTACCACCAAAGAAATTTGGCAAGACAACAACATTGAATTCGAAGTCGCAGCGATCGGGAATAAAGCACCTTTTAAAGGAAAAGCCCGCGTCGTTGCTAGCTCATACAATGGCACCGTAGTCCTAATGGGCCAAGCTCCTACTCAAGACTTGATTAACGAGTTTGAAAACAAGGCTCGTGAAGTGAAAGGTGTGAAGAACATTCACAACCAAATCAAACAGAAAGAGCCTCTCAGCGTCACACAAATCAGCAACGACAGCTGGATCACGACTAAAGTGAAATCAGCACTGCTTACCGACAGCGAGCTTAATGGCGTGAAAGTGAAAGTCATCACTGAAGACAGTGATGTATTCTTATTTGGTTATGTAACGCCAGAACAAAGTGAGAGAGCAACAGAGGTTACACGCAATATCTCAGGCGTAAAACAAGTAATCAAAGGCTTCCAATATGGTGATAAAAAACCACTAGAAGTTGAAGAGCCAGAAGCGGCAAATACAGTACCGGCAGAGACAAAAAAAGAGACGCCGGTAAACGAGCTTGAATAAGTGACTAAGCCTGTTATCAGAAAGGCTTAATTAGATAAGAAAAAAGCAGCGTATCGACGCTAATGCCGATCAGTTAAGACTTTAATCGGCAGATCAGTTGAATGATCCTACCTGTATGTAAAAATCCGATAGACCCTGTTTATCGGATTTTTTATGCACGTTTCTCAAGCCCTCGACATCATCAACAGTTATAAACCCAATCAAGTTG